>CACWVH010000031.1:0-14579 GCA_902764235.1 uncultured Ruminococcus sp. | reverse complement strand
GACGGCGGCAGGCGTGCTGCGCACGCCTGCCGCCTATCTGAAATGAAAACCCGGAAGGTTTAAAAAAACGATTTAATTCAATTTCACGGATTCAGGTATTTGAGAATTACTTATTTTAATAGATTGAGAGGTTTCATGGAGGCTTCGTTTCGCTGCTTCTGATTCTTACGTGACGCTGCTTTTTTCGCAGGCGTCCGCAGGATGCGGACGCGACAAAAGAGAAGACACATAAGAGGAGGAGCTTACGCCCCTCCCCTTAAGGTTCTCCTCTTTTGAAATCTTCTCTCCTTAACCCCACCCTGCCCCCGCTGCGCTGCCCACCGCCTGCGGTGTGCGTGCTCGCTTACTGCACTCGCTTTCCTACGCTGCGCTGCCTGCGGCGTGCTCGCTTATTTTTGTGGCGGCGGTTAGTTTCGTGTGAGGGTCGGCAGCTTCGTTACGCTGATCCCAGAATTTATGTACCATTATTTACTTTTGGTTGAAGGGTAAAGCATCGGTGCGCAAATACTATTCACTATTCGCTATTCGTTATTCATTATTCACTGAGCGAACGAAGTGAGCGCTTCTGCGTTTCCGTTGATAATCTCAATAAGAAAAAATTAAAGTTCAGGTCCAGCCTTTTTCAAAGGCTGGTAGGGTGGGCAAAGCCCACCTGGAAAACAGAAGGAGGTCGGTAAAAATGGAAATGTGGTATACAGAGGAACAGACGCAGAATGTACGCTTTTCTATTCGCTGTGATAAGCAGAAATACAGCGCACAGTCTGATTTTCAGAGAATAGAGATTTTCAGCACACCTGAGTTCGGCGATGTGCTTGTGCTTGACGACAGGATAATGCTGACGACAAAGGATTCATTTATCTATCACGAAATGATAACTCATGTGCCTATGGCTACCAATCCGGGAATAAAGAATGTTCTTGTTATAGGCGCAGGTGACGGCGGAACTGTAAAGGAGCTTACAAGATATAAAACCATAGAGCGTATAGATATGGTGGATATCGACAGAATGGTTATCGATGCGTGCAAGGAGTTTCTGCCGTCTGTTGCCTGCAAGCTGAGCGACCCGAGAGTTCATGTTTATATCGACGACGGGCTGCGCTTTGTAAGAGGCGTTGAAAACAAATATGATCTCATAATCGTAGATTCCACCGACCCTATCGGTCCAGGCGAGGGTCTTTTTACAACGGAGTTCTACGGAAACTGCTATAAGGCGCTCAATGACACGGGTATTCTTGTAAATCAGCACGAAAGCCCCTACTATAAAACATATTCAAGAGCTATGCGTCAGGCTCACAGGAAGATCGTGGAATTCTTCCCTATCTGCAAGGTCTATCAGGCTCATATCCCGACCTATCCTTCGGGACACTGGCTTTTCGGCTTTGCGTCAAAAAAATATCATCCGATACATGACCTTGACGAGGGCGCATGGAACCGTCTTGGCATTGATACCGAGTATTATAATACACGCCTTCACAAGGGCTGCTTTGCGCTTCCCACATATGTAACAAAGCAGCTTATGGAGGGTGAGTTTCACAATAACTGAAGCATATAATCATTTTTTGCAGGGCACAGGATCCTGCAGGCCGGTATGAAGCCCGGCAGAAGGAGGTTTTTAAAATGGGAAAAGCGTTAATTATCGGTGCAGGCGGAGTTGCAAGCGTTTGTATTCACAAGTGCTGCCAGAACCCTGATGTTTTCGAGGAGATCTGCATCGCAAGCAGAACAAAGTCAAAATGCGATGCTCTCAAAGCAAAGCTTGACGGCGGAAAAACAAAAATTTCCACAGCTCAGGTAAATGCTGACAACACCGACGAGCTTATCGCTCTTATAAATGAATTCAAGCCGGATGTTGTTATCAACCTTGCTCTCCCCTATCAGGATCTTACGATCATGGATGCCTGCCTTGCAACAAAGGTCAACTATGTGGATACGGCTAACTATGAACCGCTTGATACTGCTAAATTTGAATATAAATGGCAGTGGGCTTACCGTGAGCGTTTTGAAAACGCCGGTATCACCGCACTTTTAGGAAGCGGCTTCGATCCGGGTGTCACAGGCGTTTTCAGCGCATATGCAATGAAGCATGAGTTTGACGAGATCAACTATATTGATATTCTCGACTGCAATGCCGGAGATCACGGCTATCCCTTCGCTACAAACTTCAACCCCGAGATCAATATCCGTGAGGTATCTGCTAAGGGCAGCTATATTGAGGACGGCAAATGGGTCGAAACTGAACCGATGGAGATCAAGCGTGTTTACAATTTCCCGGAGATCGGCGAAAAGGATATGTATCTTCTTCATCACGAGGAGCTTGAATCCCTTGCGCTCAATATCAAGGGTATCAAAAGGATACGTTTCTTCATGACCTTTGGTCAGAGCTATCTTACACATCTTAAATGTCTTGAAAATGTGGGCATGACATCTATAGAGCCTATCGAATTCGAGGGCAAGCAGATCGTTCCGCTGCAGTTCCTCAAGGCTGTTCTGCCTGATCCTGCTTCTCTCGGTCCGAGAACCAAGGGAAAGACCAATATCGGCTGTATTTTCATCGGCAAAAAGGACGGCAAGGACAAGACATACTATCTTTACAATGTATGCGATCATGAGGAATGTTACAAGGAGGTCGGCTCTCAGGCTGTTTCCTACACAACCGGCGTGCCGGCTATGATAGGCGCTGCTATGCTTATCACAGGTAAGTGGAACAAGCCCGGCGTTCACAATATCGAGGAATTTGACCCCGATCCGTTCATGGATGATCTCAACAGATTCGGTCTTCCGTGGAAGGAAAGCTATGAGCCGGAACTTGTGGACTGATCTGCCGGAAAATGCAATAAGCCATTCAAGCCATACAGAGCGTTCCCCTGTATGGCTTGTTTTTGATATGCTGTCTTTTACAGCAGCTGTAATTTATTTTAGCCGATTATAAATTGGCGAGTGTTTTTGCCGCCGCAGGCGGCAAAAACAGCGCCCCCTAAGATATAAGTAGTCATTTTCTGCACTGTCGGCGGAAAAAAATTGTAAATTACAAATCTGATTATCCGCATAAGCAAGGGATTTTTAACTTTTACAATCAGCCGGTAATTTATTTAATAAGGAGAAACCAGATGAGAAATAATAAAAAGGGAAATGCCGTGGTCGGTATAATCCTTCTCGTTATTGGCGGAATAATAATACTGTTCAATATTCTCTCCCTTGTGGGAGTCGGTCTTATGCAGGACGATATTGAAAAGGAAAAACAGCGCTCCATCGCTGTCGAGGGAGTTGTTGATGATCTGCGGTATGACAGCAGCGCCGGCCACTATGTCGCAGATGTCATTTACGAGGTTGACGGTGAATACTATATGGTGACCCTCGATACCGCCACAAGCAACAACAAGCCCGGAACAACCATGACCGTCTACTGCTATGCTTCAAACCCCACCCATGTTGTTGACGAATGGAACAGCAAGGAAACCTATCATACCTATCGCTTTATCATAATAGTCTTTATTTTCGGTGCAGCTCTTGTTTTTGGCGGACTCAGGTCTCTCGGTGTTCTTGGCAGGGCAAGAAACAACCGTAATGATATCGACTATTCCAGACATTCTTCTCCTGCCCCGATGCCTATTCAGACTTATCAGGGCTATAACGATCAGCAGTTCAATTCATACGACCCGAATATTCCCTATGGCTCAGACACTAACGCTTACCCTCAAGGCTCTTATCCCGGTCAGCAGCAGAATCCTTACAACCCTGCTCCAACCTATGGTCAGCAGCAGAATACCTATGACCCTGCTTCTCAGTTCAATTCTGATGACCATAACCAATACTGATACTATTTACCGCGTGAACAGATCAAAACCCGAAAGCTTATTCTTCGGTCAGATGGGCTGTGTATCGGGTATCACCACGACATATAAAGCTGAAGCTCCGGCAGAACAGATCTGCCGGAGCTTTTTATATTATGTATTAAGCCTTGTCTGAAATTACTCAGCAACAGGACCTGCAGCAACCAGTGCCTTGCCTGCTTCATTTGTCTCATACTTCTTGAAGTTCTTGACAAATCTCTGCGCAAGATCCTTTGCCTTCTTATCCCACTCTGCTGCGTCTGCATATGTATCTCTCGGATCGAGGATACCTGTGTCAACGCCCGGAAGCTCTGTGGGTACTTCAAAATCAAAGTACGGGATCTTCTTTGTGGGAGCATTCTTGATATCGCCGTTAAGGATAGCGTCGATAATACCTCTTGTATCCTTGATGGTAATTCTCTTGCCTGTGCCGTTCCAGCCTGTGTTTACGAGGTATGCCTTAGCACCGCTCTTTTCCATCTTCTTTACAAGCTCCTCAGCATACTTTGTCGGATGAAGCTCAAGGAATGCCTGACCGAAGCAAGCAGAGAATGTAGGTGTAGGCTCTGTGATACCACGCTCTGTACCTGCAAGCTTTGCTGTGAAGCCTGAGAGGAAGTAATACTGTGTCTGCTCAGGTGTGAGGATAGATACAGGCGGAAGTACGCCGAATGCATCTGCTGAAAGGAAAATTACGTTATCAGCAGCAGGACCTGATGAGATCTTGTTTACGTTCTTTGCGATCTTCTCGATATGCTCGATCGGATATGATACACGGGTGTTCTCTGTAACGCTCTTGTCGTCAAAGTCGATCTTGCCGTTTTCGTCAACTGTTACGTTCTCAAGGAGAGCATCTCTCTTGATAGCATTGTAGATATCCGGCTCGCTGTCCTTGTCAAGACCGATTACCTTTGCATAGCAGCCGCCCTCAAGGTTGAATACGCCGTTATCGTCCCAGCCGTGCTCGTCGTCGCCGATGAGAAGACGCTTGGGATCTGTTGAAAGTGTGGTTTTGCCTGTGCCTGAAAGACCGAAGAAAATAGCTGTATGCTCGCCGTTCATATCTGTATTTGCTGAGCAGTGCATTGAAGCCATGCCCTGAAGCGGCAGGAAATAGTTCTGCATTGAGAACATACCCTTCTTCATCTCTCCGCCGTACCATGTGTTGAGGATAACCTGCTCACGGCTTGAAACATTGAAGAGAACTGCTGTCTCGGAATTAAGACCAAGCTCCTTATAGTTTTCTACCTTAGCCTTTGAAGCTGTGTAAACCACGAAATCAGGCTCGAAATTCTCCTGCTCCTCAGCTGTGGGCTTGATGAACATATTTGTTACGAAATGTGCCTGCCATGCAACCTCCATGATGAAACGTACTGCCATGCGTGTATCCTTGTTTGCACCGCAGAATGCGTCTACTACATAAAGCTTTTTGCCTGAAAGCTCATTGAGAGCAAGCTTCTTGCACTCATCCCATGCCTGCTGTGATGCCGGATGGTTGTCATTGGGATATTCAGGTGTTGTCCACCATACTGTGTCCTTTGATTTGTCATCCATTACGATGAACTTATCCTTAGGTGAACGGCCTGTGTAAATACCTGTCATTACGTTTACAGCACCAAGCTCTGTTACCTGACCCTTCTCGTAGCCCTCGAGTGAAGGATCTGTTTCGTCCTTGAAAAGCACGTCATATGAAGGATTATAAACGATTTCCTTCACATCAGAAATGCCGTATTTGCTGATATCGATGTTTGACATGAAAACAACTCCTTTTTTCTTTTTATGAATGTATACAAATACATATATATAATACATCATTTTTCCTGTAATTGTCAAGTTATAAACCAACAATAACTGCTTTTTATACACCGGCGTGCCGCCGGGGTCGCAATTCACGGCTTAGTCAGCATGATAAAGTTTTTCCCGGGCACCGGCGTGCCTTTTCAGCCTGAACTGCTGATATTATTTCTGCTTTTTATACCATACGGTGCAGCTTCTCCTGCCCATCCCCCCAGCCCCCTTCCCGGTGGGAAGGGGGAGACTTAATGGGACGGCGGCAGGCAGACGCCTGCCGCCTGGAAAAAATAAAATCCAGAGAATTTATCAAGAATCTCCTCGATAATTTCACGGATTCAGGCATTATTCCCTCAAAGCACTATTGTACAACTTTTACATATAATATATTAAAAAAGTGTCATTATTTCCATTGTTGAATAAGGTAAAAAATGCTATATTAAATACGTATGAAATTTAATATTCTGTATTTTGACTATCAAGAATTATTTTTCATTCAGTGCTTTCTCAGGCTCCCGGCGGTTCTTGCCGCTGTCTCCTGAAAGCCCAAAAAACAAGGAGGAATTATAATGGCGAATTTCAAAGCATCTACACTGAGAAAAATCCTTGCCGGCTCCCTTGCCGTGCTAATGCTTACCTCTTCATATGCTGCACTTCCCATGCTGTCATCAGATAGCCTGACTTCTATCACAGTCAATGCAGCAGATACTTCATTTACCATCGACAGTCTCCAGTATACGATACTGTCATCTTCTGATATAAATGAAGTCAGCGTAACCAATGTAATAAAAGACTCAGAGGGCAATTACCCGACGAATATCACAATACCTGAGACCGTTGAATATGAGGGTAATAGTTACTTCGTTACGACCATAGGAGCTAATGCTTTCAGCTCAGCTTCTACTTCTTATACCCTTGGCAAACCCGATTTTGCTCCCGAAACAATTACATTGCCAAACACTCTGAAAACTATTGAAGCCTTCGCTTTCAGAAGCTCGACTGTTCAGAATCTGTCCATTCCTGCATCCGTGACTCAGATCAAGAGTGGTGCTTTTGCTTTTTCAAAAACATCTATAATAGAAATCAAAGGTAATCTTACATCTCTCGGAGATTCTGCTTTTGACAGGTCAGAAGTGGAAGAGGTTTACTTTTCAGGCTCTGTACCTGCGATAGAATCAAATACATTTTTTAACTGCCACAGCCTCAGAAAAGTTATCCTTCCGGAAGGTTGTGTTTCTATCGGATATAATGCATTCAAATATTGTGAGAATCTCGAATCCGTTGAGATACCTTCAACCTTGAGATATATTGACAACAGAAGCAGTTCTACGGACAGAGCCTTCGAGGGCTGCGAAAAACTGCTTGAAACCGTTGACGGCGGTGTTTATGCAGGCAATGCCCTTGTCAGAACCGATGAAGCCACACTTCCAGAGGACGGTATACTCAGGATCAGAGAGGGTACAACAGTAGTTGCACAGCGTGCAATCAACAGTTCAAATATCAAGGGAATCGTGTTCCCGTCCACATATACCTCACTTTCATACGGTTCATTCTCCAATATGTCGATCGACAGACTGGTCATTCCGGAAACTCTGATGCCCGAAGGATCAACAGAATATCAATATGCGAATCTGTACGGAATGTCAGGTGTGGATGAGCTTGTGATCGAATCTCCTATTGTGGAAATGAAGCCATTTACAATGAGCTTTATCACAAGCAGAAAGCTTATTCTTCCCGGTACACTCAAATCTATCCAGAATAAAGCAATGTACAGCGTGCTTGCTGATTTTGTTGAATTCCCGGAAGGTCTTGAAACAATAGAGGACTCTGATAATTCAAGCTCAGCAAATACCTTCAGATCTCTCAAGCTTCCGGCAGGGCTTGTAAGCATAGGCAGCTATTTCTATAATTATTCTAATACCAGCTACAGCGCAAAAAGAATTCAGACAGATTCGATTGTAATGCCTCTGTCACTTTACAATTCAAAGCCTGATATCGCTGACAACGCCTTCTACAACACTCAGAATGTTCCACTCTTCATAACAGGCAGCGGAGCTATTGACAATAATACATCATACTATATTTCAAAGAATCTTGGTACAGCTTATCTGTTCATTGAGGAAGGAATAGACACCGCTGCTCTTGACAATGACGGTGTAGAATATGCTGTATTCAGAAAGGATTCAGATAATAAGAAGATTTCTGTCATTTCCGCAACATCTGATTTTTCAGTTCCGGAAATCAGTGACCAGACTGATTTTGCATTTGAGGATGACAGCTATTCTATATCCTTTGAAAACGAAGCCGCTTACAGCTATCAGATAGTTGATGATTCCTATGCTCTTGTTAAAAAATACAATAATACAATTCCCGGACAGACCATCAACGTCCCCTCCGAGCTTGGCGGAAAGCCTGTAAAGGTGATCGGCTCAAATGCTTTCAGCGGAAATACTGCTGCACAGATCAATCTTCCTGATACAGTTACAGCTATCAGTGACAGCGCATTCAATGATTGCATCTCCATAACCGAGTTCACTGCTCCTGAATCTCTTGAAAGTATCGGAGAGAGTGCATTTGAAGGCTGTACTGCACTTTATAAGATCACGCTTGACAATAAGCTTAAATCGATCGGAAAAAATGCTTTTGCATCGTGCACAGAGCTTATTGATGTTGCCTGGGCTGACATCAGCCAGGCAGAGCTTACAGACATCGGCTGCTTTGCATTCCAGAATTGCTCAAAGCTTATATACCTGAATATTCCCTCAACACTTTCATCAGCCGGTGCAATACTCGGAACGAACTCCCTTCCTGACAGCTTCCTGAATATTGTTATTTATGACAATATGGCGGATGTAGCTTCAAAATATGAATCGAATCAATCCTGGACCCCCAGTACCGGAACATATTATAAAACCACAGAATATAAGCCGTTTGACAGCTCCGCTTCTCCCAGATCCATCGTTGTTCTCAAATCAGACGATCCGGACGCTGTTCTCGGCGCAAAGCCCTTCGGTGATTTCAACGGCTTCTATCTGATTGAAGAGGGTGTTATCCTCAGCGATGAATTCAAGAAAAACAACAACTATTTCTACATCACCAGGGATGATAACATGCAGACTGCTGCCTTTGACAGTACAAAGGATCACGGTCGTCAGCTTTCAAGCATGAATACTGATTATACTCCTGATTATGTATTTATAAACAGCAGACCGTATCAGCTTCAGCATTCAATTTTCAAGGTCGATGAGGTACCCTCGACCTGTACGGTAAGAGGCTGTCAGGAGCATTATGAGGATGAATTTGCGAAATGCTACAACAGTGATGATAATACAGATGATATGACTGAAAAACAGCTTGAAGCTATCATGCTTCCGCTTGATTACGGTAATCACAACTATGACAGCACAACAGGCGAATGCATGGACTGCCACAAGAGCTTTGAAAATGGTATCGGCATGATAACAGGCAATTCTCTGAATGTTGATGCATCTATCGGACTGAATTTCTATTTCAAGTTTGATGAGGATTTCTACGAGGAAAACAGCAGCTCATGGAAGGATGAGGACGGAACTGTACATGATCAGGCTTACCTGCGCTTCACCTACGCTGACGGCTCGACTGAAACACAGCCTCTGAACTGGGCTGAAAGAGTAAGCACTGATGACGGAAGCTATCAGTATAAATTCCAGTGCCCTGTTAACGCAAAGAATATGAATTCAACGATCACTGCTGAGCTGTTCTACGGTGACGGAACCTCAACAGGTGTTTCTCAGCAGTATTCTGTTGCAGACTATTGCAACTATATTTTAAACGAGCCTGAAAAATGGGAGGAATCCCTTGTAATGCTTGCTGACGCTATGCTGAATTACGGCAGCTGTGCACAGACCTATTTCGGTGTAGACACTGATAAGCTCTATACACCAGGAGAAGCACTTATCAATTATTTAAATGATCTCAAAAATAAATATTCATCAGAATATGACGAGGAATATGAACAGTATCCTTATTATTCCCCGGCTGCGAAAAAAATGCAAAGCATCAGCTCCGACAGTATTGAGATAAATCATACTGATACTGATAATGTAAAATTCGCAGGCGCAAACCTTTCTCTTGAGTCAGACACCGTGCTCAGGCTTTATTTTGAAATGGATGACCCCACCGGCTTCAAGATGAATACATCCTTGAATTCGCGTTACTATTACAAAGAGTATGGCACTATCGGCAAATACTATTATGTTGAATATACCTGTTCGCCGCAGATCATTCTCAATAATATCACCTTTTATGTCTACACAGATGCAGACGGCAGCAGTAATTATGCATCTGTCACCTACAATGTCAGCAGCTATATCCAGCAGGTTCTCTCAAGACCTGATACATCAACAAGAACACCTGAGCTCAAGGACCTTATGAGAGCGCTGTATATTTATTCAGACGAAGCTCATAGTTACTTTATAGAACATGATACAAACCAGTATATTTATCCGTAACGATGACAAAACGAAGCTCAGCTTTTCAGAACAAAACTGTTCAAGAGATAAGCCGGCCGCAGTATATGACCGCTGAGTCACAAGCCTTTCAGCTTTCCGACCGGCTTATACTTACAGAATAAAGGAGGACCACAAATGAAGGAACATTATACAGGCGCTGAACTTGAAACAATTCTCTTTTCAGCAGCAGATGTCATTTTAACCAGCGAAAATCCGGATCCGGATAACGGCACACCCTTTGAGCCGGTCAATAACGGTGACTGACAGCAAGCTTTTCCGGAAATAATAAAGACCTCAGAAAGCGGGTTATTCTCCCGTCTTCCGAGGTCTTTTATTTTACATAATAAGCTTTCTCAGCTTTTCCTTATCAGTGATCGTTATCCCCCTCCGGGTCACCTCGACTATGCCCTCGCCTGCAAAGTACCTGAGCATCCTCGTTACAGCCTCTCTTGCTGAGCTTATATATTTTGCGATCTGCTCATGCGTCAGGGTGATCTTATTGCTGCCGTTTCTCACAGACTCATCCCACAGAAATACTGCAAGCCGCTTGTCAAGGCTCAGGAACATGATCTGCTGCATTACCCATACTACATCGGAAAAACGCTTCACAGCATTATCAAGAGCATAGTTTTCTACATAAAGGTTTTCCTCTGCGACCTTTGCCATGACATCGCCCCGGACAATGTATGCCTCGCTGTCCTCCTCTGCGTCTATTATTACATCAAAGGTAATGGATTTGAGAACACATGACGCTGAAAGCATACATACCTCGCCCTTTTTGAAGCGGTACAGGGTTATCTCCCTGCCGTTTTCGGAAAGCAGATATGCCCTCAGGCTGCCGCTTATCACCATTATCGCACCGGTGCATACATCTCCCAGTCCATGGATGTTTGTACCCTTTCTGAATCTGAATTCACCGGTGTTTGCACACAGCCTTTCACGCTGATCGTCCGTCAGCTTTTCCCAGAAGGGAAAATATTTACTGTATACAAGCTTACACTGCGGTATTTCTATTGACATATGCTCCACTTCCTTTATGAAAAGTCCCGCCCTGTGCCTTGAGGAGGGATGTCATCAACTCTTAACAAATATTTAAAGTTTCGCCCGCCTTTTCAAAGGCTTGAGCGAAACTTTAAATTTTCATGCCATTGGTGCATAACTGACCTGTGCGCTCAGACAGCGTTACTGATTATATGTTTTCGGCAATGATATCGTTTACCTTCTTCATAGCTTCATCTATCTTTGTGATATCACCTACGCCTGCCATTGCACGCTCGGGCTTTCCGCCGCCCTTGCCGTCTACAAGCGCTGCGATCGCCTTGACCAGCTTGCCGGCATGAGCTGATTTTGCCTGTACATCCTTGCCGCAGGCAACACAAAGATTTGCTTTTTCTCCGTCAATTGCAAACATTACGCTGATACAGTCAGGAGCTTTTTCAAGAACTGTATCTGCCATCGTCTTGAGAGCTGCTGAATTTGTTCCGACAAATTTTCCGCAGGCAACCCTGACACCGTTTACCTCCTGTGCAGAGCTGAGCATTGCTGTAACACCCTGTGAGGAAAGCTTCGCTGTAAGAGCTTCGATCTCTCTTTCCTTTGCCTTAAGCTCCTCCATAAGTCTTTCAGCTGATTCTGCTACCTTTGCGGAATTCTTTACCTTCAGAGCCTTCATTGTATCATTTATGGTTTTGTCATATGAATCAAGAAGCTCAATTACTCCCCTGCCTGTGACGGCTTCAATTCTTCTGACGCCTGCTGCAACGGAGTTCTCGCTTACAATGCGGAAAAGACCAAGCTTTGCAGTATTATCCATATGTGTGCCGCCGCAGAATTCTCTTGAGAATTCGCCAGCCATTACAACACGAACAACATCTCCGTATTTTTCTCCGAAAAGCGCCATTGCGCCCAGCTTCTTTGCTTCCTCGATCGGCATTTCCTTTGTTTCCACAGGATAAGCCTTGGCTATTTCTTTATTGACAATATCTTCAACCTTTTTCAGTTCCTCGGGAGTAAGTGCAGAGAAATGTGTAAAGTCAAAGCGGAGCTTTTCATCTGTTACAAGCTGACCAGCCTGCTCAACGTGATTTCCGAGCACCTGTCTGAGTGCAGCCTGGAGAAGATGTGCCGCTGTATGATTGCGCATGACAGCAAACCTTGTAACATGATTTACCGCAGCTGTGCACTCATCTCCTGTCTGTATAGTGCCTTCATCTATCTTACAGCGGTGCATATAAATACCGTTATTGTCCTTAACAGTATCGACAACTGTTATTTCTGCGCCTACTGTCCTGATTATACCTACATCGCCGATCTGTCCGCCGCTTTCTGCATAGAACGGGGTTTTGTCAAGAACTATTACAACATCCTCGCCTGTTCCGCCGAAACGGGTCTTTTCGCCGTCCTTTACTATCGCAAGGATCTTCGACTGTGCTTCAAGCTGAGTATATCCGACAAACTCTGTCTTTTCAATTCCGCTGAAATCAACGGCATCGCTGAGCCATGCTTCTGTATCGGATTTCTTTCTTGCTTCCTTTGCCCTCTTTTTCTGCTCTGCAAGAAGCCTGTCATAGCCTTCGATATCCACCGTCATGCCCTTTTCCTGTGCGATCTCCTTGATAAGATCCACCGGGAAGCCGAAGGTATCGTTAAGTCTGAATGCATCCTCGCCGGAAATGCGGTTTATCTCTGATTTTTCAATGATCTCATTAAGCAGCGCAAAGCCCTGATCGAGAGTTCTGCCGAATGCTTCTTCCTCTGTTCTTATAACCTTTGTGATGATCTCACGCTTTTCTGCAAGCTCAGGATATACCGGGTTCTCGGCAATTACAGTTTCAACCACCTTATAAAGGAACGGATCCTTTACGCCGAGAAGTCTGCCGTGACGTGATGCTCTTCTGAGAAGTCTGCGGAGGACGTAGCCTCTGCCCTCATTTGAAGGCATAACACCGTCGCCTATCATAAATGTTACGCTTCTGATATGGTCAGTGATAACACGAAGGGAAATATCTGTCTTTTCGCTGTCGCCGTAATTTACATTTACAAGGCTGCTGATCTTCTTCATTATATTCTGAACGGTATCTACAAGGAAAAGGTTATCTACTCCCTGCATTATGCAGGCAAGACGCTCAAGTCCCATACCGGTGTCGATATTCGGATGATCGAGAGGGGTGTAATTATTCTTGCCGTCGTTATCAAACTGGGTGAATACATTGTTCCAGAATTCAACGTATCTGTCGCAGTCGCAGCCAACGCCGCAGGTCGGTTTGCCGCAGCCGTATTTTTCTCCTCTGTCGAAATAAAGCTCAGAGCAGGGACCGCAGGGACCCTCACCGTGCTCCCAGAAGTTATCCTCCTTGCCGAGTCTTACTATACGATCGGGAGAAACTCCAACTTCCTTGGTCCAGATCTCAAAGGCTTCATCATCATTTTCATAGATTGACACCCAGATCTTATCTACAGGAAGGTCCAGCACCTTTGTACAGAATTCCCATGCCCATGAGGTTGCCTCATGCTTGAAGTAATCTCCGAAGGAGAAATTTCCCAGCATTTCAAAGAATGTACCGTGTCTTGCTGTGATACCTACTCTTTCTATATCAGGTGTACGGATACATTTCTGACAGGTAGTAACCCTTTTTCTCGGAGGTGTCACCTCACCGGTAAAATATTTTTTCATCGGCGCCATACCGGAGTTGATAAGAAGAAGGCTCTTGTCATCCCTCGGGATAAGCGGAAAGCTCGGAAGTCTGAGATGTCCCTTTGATTCAAAGAAGGAAAGATATTTTTCCCTCAGTTCGTTAAGTCCTGTCCATTCCATTTTATTTTTACTCCTTTCAATTTTCGTGTCCGCTTTCATCGCAAAATGCAAAAAACAAACACAACAAAAAACACGAATTCCTTCATCATGGGACGAAAGGATCCGTGTTACCACCCAAATTGCACCCGGCTGTGCCGGATACCGCTCTGCTGACCTTAACGCAGTCATACGCTGTGTTTTGCACAGAGGCTCCGAGTCAGCCCGAGCAGTCAGTCTCACAGGGATATCTCACCATTGCTCCCCTCTCTTCAGTGTCCTTCTGCTCTTTTTCTCATCATAGCCGGAATATTAATTTAAAACATTATGCCATGATACTATTATAACGCTTTTTTCCAAAATGTCAACCGGCGTGCCGCCAATGTCATTAACTTAAGGTTTTCAGTCACTGCCTTGCGGCAGTGACTTAGGTTTTCTGAGCACCGCTGCAAGGGGACGCCCTCTTTCCCAGGGCGTCCCCTCTTCAAAAACAGTCCACCGGACTGTTTTTGAATTCACCCCCGGCACGAGGGATTGTACTCAGGAGATTTCGCCGACTGCGGTCGGCGACCAGGGGCCCTGGTCTCGCCTGCCGGCTCGGTCGGTGCTGCTGCTACGCAGCGGTGTCCACCGGACACCCGCACCCCATGGACCCCGCAGCCTTTGAAAAGGCTGGCG
>CACWVH010000030.1 GCA_902764235.1 uncultured Ruminococcus sp. | reverse complement strand
ATCGAAAACCTGATCTCAATGATCATGCTTCGCTGCGGCGGGCTGCCTGTTTCCCTGCCGGGAAGATGATTCTTTACCCACACTTTCTAGGGATGGCTCTAATATTATACATTATTTGTTTATCAAATACAAGACACTGGAAAATTATTTCAGTATTTGAAAAAATTATTGCTGTAATTGGTTTACAAAACCATCTGGATATTGTATAATATATATTGAAATTTTGCTGAATTTGATACAATTTAGTTAAAAATGATTATCGTGTATTTAATGGAGGTGCAGAATGAGCAGGTCAGGAAAAAAATCCAGGAAGGGTTCAAAAAAGATAAATAATAAAGCTGTAAATCAGCCTAACATTGATGAAGCCTCGAAAAATGACGAAAAATCTGTAGCAGAGAAGGTATCTGATATAATTGAAAAAAACGAGGTAGATAACGAAAGCTTGCCTGAATCAGCGGAAAAGCTGGTTGAAGAAAACGTTCCGGCAAGCACAGAAACAGCTTCATTGCAGGCGGAGGATATAGCAGCCGAAGCAGCGGAAAGTGAAGCATCTGAAAATCCGGAAATCACAGAACCGGAAGAGCAGTCCGACAGTACCGCAGAAGATACAGAGGAGACTGAGCCGGAAGCAGTAGAGGCAGAAGAAAGTGAAGTATCTGAAAAGCCTGAATTCATAGAAGCGGAAGAGCAGTCCGACAGTACCGCAGAAGATACAGAGGAGACCGAGCCGGAAGCTGTAGAGGCAGAAGAAAGTGAAGCATCTGAAAAGCCTGAATTCATAGAAGCGGAAGAGCAGTCCGACAGTACCGCAGAAGATACAGTGGAGACCGAGCCGGAAGCTGTAGAGGCAGAAGAAAGTGAAGCATCTGAAAAGCCTGAATTCACAGAACCGGAAGAACAGTCCGACAGTACCGCAGAAGATACAGAAGAGACCGAGCCGGAAGCTGTAGAAGCAGCCGACGCAGCAGAAAGTGAAGTATCTGAAAAGACGGAATTCACAGAACCGGAGGAACAGTCCGACAGTACCGCAGAAGATACAGAAGAGACCGAGCCGGAAGCAGTAGAAGCAGTCGAAACAGAAGAAAGTGAAGCATCTGAAAAACCGATGTTTGGCGCTTCAGAAGCTGAGGACAATACAGCTGAGTATATAACAGCAGAGCCGGTATATGAAGAATCGCAGCCGGAAGAGGCTGAGGATGATCCTGATGCATATATAGACCCCGATATTGAACTCAGTATAGATATGATTCCTACTGCGAATTATGCACTGCAGCAGAACGGTCTTGAGCTTGTAAAATCAATAATCATTAAAAACAGTAAAAATGAACCGGTAAAGGACATCGAGCTGGTAATAACATCCGCAGATCAGCTTTGTCTGCCCTTTATTATGCATATTGAATATATATCAGAAAATTCTGATTTTGAAATAAAACATACAGCTCTCCGTCTTAACGGAGATAAGCTTGTTTCTCTTACAGAAGCTGTAAAGGGCAATATTCTGTTTGAGCTTACAAAGGATGGCAAAACGATCTCAAGACTCACAAAGGAGATCAATATCCTGGCATATGATGAATGTACAGGCTTTGGTATTTATCCTGAGCTGCTCTGTTCATTTGTCACACCGAATCATCCGGAGATAGTAGGTATAATCTCGAAAGCATCCACTCTTCTTGAAGAGTGGACAGGAGATCCGTCATTCACAGGATATCAGAGCTGTGACCCCAATGTAGCACTTAAACAGGCAGCAGCAATATACGGAGCGATCGAGGCTCAGAATATAGTCTATTCAGAACCGCCTGCAAGCTTTGAGGCATCAGGACAGAGAATAAGACTTTGTGACAGCATATTGTCCCAGAAGCTGGGCACCTGTATGGATATGACTCTGCTCTATGCATCAGCACTTGAGCTTGTGGGACTTCATCCGCTGCTTATTATGAAAAAGGGACATATCTTTGCCGGAGTATGGCTTGAGGACATGACCTTCCCGGAGGCAGTACAGGACGACCCGGCATTGCTCAGGAAAAAGCTCGCTGACGGCGTGAATGAAATAGCAGTTGTCGAATGTACACACATGAATGCAGGAAAAAGCGTTTCATTTGATGATGCATCAAAAGCAGCAATGAAGGAAGTGCCGGAAGCACTTTGCATAATAGATGTAAAACGCTCAAGATACAGCGGTATAAAGCCATTGCCTGTCAGAATAAAAACAGACAGCGGCTGGACAGTTCAGAGAGACGAAAAAGAAGACGGTGAGCTTACAGGTATACCAAAGGAGCTTGGCTCAGTGATAAGCATTGATGAAACCAGGACAGCTCCGCTGACAAAGCTCCAGCAGTGGGAGAGAAAGCTCCTTGATCTGGGACTGAGAAATTCTCTTATCAATTTCAGGATGTCAAAGACTACTGTACCGCTTATTATCAGTTCTGTTGATGACCTTGAGGATGCACTTGCCGACGGTGAGGACTTTACAGTCATGCCGAGACCGGAAGAGATCAGGGTATCCGGAAATATAGGCTTTGAATCGCTTGATGATATCGGAGAATGCTCTGAGATAGTAAAATCAGAATTCAAGAATCATCGTCTGCGTTCACTGTTCACAGAAACAGAGCTTGCAAATACTATAAAAGAAATATACAGAGCTTCAAAGGTAGCAATGGAAGAAAATGGTGCGAATACACTGTATATTGCTCTCGGACTTCTCCGCTGGTATGAAAACCCGAAGAGCACAAAGGCAAGATATGCCCCGATACTTCTGCTTCCTGTTGAGATAGTAAGAAAATCAGCCGCAAAGGGATATACGATCAGACTTCGTGATGAAGATCCTGTAATGAATATCACGCTTCTTGAAAAGCTGAAGCAGGACTTTGAGATAGAAATAAACGGACTTGATCCTCTGCCCCTTGATGAGCACGGAATAGATACCCGGAAGGTATTTACCATCATCCGCAAGGCAGTTATGGACAGGAAAAACTGGGATGTAAATGAATCTGCATACCTTGGTATTTTCTCTTTCTCACAGTTTGTAATGTGGAACGATCTGAGAAACCGCAGTGACGAGCTTTCTGAAAACAAGATAGTAAAAAGTCTTATGGACGGAAAGCTTTCATGGAAGGCACAGGAGATGGAGATCGGCAGGCGAGTACCAGAGGATGAGGTCCTGCTGCCTATGCCGGCGGACGCTTCACAGCTGTTCGCAATCGAAGCAGCCGGAAAGGGAGAGAGCTTTGTACTTCACGGACCTCCCGGCACAGGAAAATCCCAGACCATCACAGCACTCATAGCAAATGCGCTTGCTCAGGGTAAAACCGTACTATTCGTAGCTGAAAAAATGGCAGCTCTTGAAGTAGTACAGAAGCGTCTTGATAAAATAGGTATCGGCGATTTCTGCCTTGAGCTTCATTCAAATAAATCCAAAAAGAAGGCTGTACTTGAACAGCTCAGAAAAGCCTCTGAGGTAACAAAATCAAAAAGCAGCCGCACCTTTGCACAGAAGGCAGAAATGCTTTCAGAGCTTCGCCATGAGCTTGATATTTATGCAGGTGCTCTCCACCGCAGACAGCCCTGCGGAAAATCCCTTTATCATCTTATCAATGATTATCAGGCAAATATAAACTATCCGGAGCTTCCGGCATTTGATGAAGATTTTGTCAAGCATATCGATGCAGAGACTATTGAAAAGCAGGAGGTAATGCTTGAAAGACTTATCGCCGCTGCAAAGGCAACCGGTCATCCGAAGGATCATCCCCTCGCACCGATCGGAGTCAAGATCTATTCACAGCATTTCAGGATGCAGCTTCCGAATGAGCTTGCAGATTATAAGGAGGCTCTTGAGGCGGTAAGAGAACCGCTGAAGGCATTTGCCGAATCATCCTCTCAGCCGACAGATACATACGCACAGTCCAAAAAGACAGTCGATCTTGCAAGAGAGGCTGCCGTCTGGTTTGATATGCCGAAGGCATGGGCAAAAAATGAAAATATCACAAATTATATGTTCGGTATCTGGGAGCTTTGCGAGCACAGCATAAGTGCAAAACAGCTTCGCACAAAGCTGGGTACGAATTGGAAAAGCGATTTCTTCTCCCTTGACGGCAGAGCATTGCTGAATGAATTCAGAGAAGACAATACAAAATGGTTCCTTGCCAAGTCAATGTCACTGGGCAAGCTGCATAAGAAAATATCCCAGTATTCGGAAACCCCTGTTGATAAGAATTCCCTTGAAACGATTCTTACTGATCTTATGAATTATCAGACAGAAAAATCCGAAGCAGACAGACTGTTCTCAATGTACGGAAATGATCTTGGTAATCTTTACAACGGTGAAAACACAAACTGGCAGGATGTTTCAAAGCATTCCGACAGGGCAAAGGAAAGCGCAGCAAAGCTGCAGGAGATCACCGGCTCTGATGAGTTCAGAATGACATACTGCGGCAATACGGATGCAAAGGATGTAATACCGGTACTTCTTGATAACTGGGAAAAGCTTGAGAAGGTCAGAAGCTCCTTCTATGGCTTCCTTGAGCTGAGGACAAGCGACAGCGAAAACTGGATCGAGCATGATATCAGCCTTTGTGATACGATAAGTGAACATTCTGATGAAATAAAGGAATGGATCACATGGAACGATATTTCTGAGGAAGCAGAGTCAGCAGGACTATTACCGGCTGTGACAGCATACAGAGACGGAATGGCTCATTCTGATATGAAGGGCGCATATATCAAGACGATATCAAAGGCTCTTGCAATAAAGGCAATCGACGGAAGCTCTGCTCTGAATAAATTCTCCGGACCTCTGTTCAATGAAAAGATCGAGCAGTTCAGGAGAATGGACAGAGAGATCACTTCACTTACAAGACAGGAGATCTACTGCCGTCTTGCATCAAAGGTACCGAATTTCTCCAGAGAAGCTGCACAAAGCAGTGAGCTTGGCATACTTCAGAAGGCTATCCGCAGCGGAGGCAGAGGAATAAGCATACGCAAGCTTTTCGATCAGCTGCCGAATATGCTCCCGAGACTTTGTCCTTGTATGCTGATGAGCCCGATCTCAGCAGCTCAATATCTTGACCCGAAGCGTGAGCCGTTTGATATAGTAGTATTTGACGAAGCGTCACAGCTTCCTACCTGTAAGGCAGTGGGAGTTCTCGCAAGAGGCAAAAACGCAGTTATTGTGGGAGACCCGAAGCAGATGCCGCCCACATCCTTCTTCTCAAATACATCTGTTGATGAGGATAACCTTGATATCGAGGACCTCGAAAGCATACTTGATGACTGTCTGGCACTGAATATGCCGCAGACACATCTTCTCTGGCATTACAGAAGCCGCCATGAAAGCCTCATTGCATTCAGCAACCATGAGTTCTACGAGAATAAGCTGTACACCTTCCCGTCAGTAAACGACAGGGAGGAAAAGGTTAGACTCGTTCATGTGGACGGTGTTTTCGAGAGAGGAAAAACAAGAAATAATCTTGAGGAAGCAAAGGCTGTTGTTGAAGAGCTGAAGCGCAGAGCACATGACGAAAATGATTCAAAATACAGCGTCGGTATAGTGACCTTCAACGTAAATCAGCAGAACCTCATAGATGATCTTCTTACAGAAGCCTGCACAGAAGATCCTGAGCTTGAAGCATGGGCATACAACAGTGAAGAGCCGATATTCATCAAGAACCTTGAAAATGTTCAGGGTGATGAGCGTGATGTGATCCTGTTCTCAGTCGGATACGGTCCGGATAAAAACGGCAGAGTTTCGATGAACTTCGGTCCCCTGAACCGTGAGGGCGGCTGGAGAAGACTTAATGTAGCCGTTTCAAGAGCAAGATGTGAAATGATAGTTTATTCATCTCTCACAGCAGATATGATCGACCTGTCAAGAACAGCCGCAGACGGTGTTGCTGCACTCAGATCATTCCTTGCATACGCCTCCGGCAAGCCGCTTATCAGCGACGGCAACAGCGTTGCAGCTGATAAGAATAATATAAAGGGCATTGCTGATACAATATGCAGCCATATCGAGGAAAAGGGCTATAAGACAGACCGCATGGTCGGAAATTCCGAATACAGGATAGATATCGGTGTAATTGATCCAAATGAACCTGAGAAATATATGCTCGGTATTCTTCTTGATGGTCTGAGCTACGGCAGATCAAAAACGACCCGTGACAGAGAGCTTGCCCAGACAGGTATCCTTGACGGACTCGGATGGAAGATAATGAGAGTATGGTCAATGGACTGGTGGGATAACAGCAAAAAAGAGCTTGCAAGGATCGATGAGGAGCTCGAAAAGCTGTCATCAGGAAATCTTGAAGATTTTGTTTCCGATGAAGATGAGAATGAACCGGAGTTTACTCCCTTTGATGAGCCGGAGCCGCAGGAAATTGTCAGCTATGAAATAACAAAGCTTACATATAATACAGTTACCCCTGACGAGCTTATGACTCAGAAGCATTCTGATTCACTCAGGAAGAAGCTGAGAAAGGTAATTGAAACAGAAGCTCCGATCAATAAAGAGCTTGTCATCAGGAGAGTAATGGACAGCTTTGATATAATCAGAAGTACACCAAAGCTTCACCGATATATTGATGATGTTGTCGCAGCAATGACATATCCCAAGACAACCCAGTCAGAAGAAATGCAGATAATCTGGAGCGACACTGTCAAGCCGACCGGATATGCTGCATACAGACCTAACGGAACAGGGGATAACAACCGTGAGGTTACTGATGTTCCATACGCAGAGGCTGCAAATGCAGTTCTTGCAATACTGTATGATGAAGTAAGTCTTCCGAAGGCTGACCTTGTCAAGGAATCAGCAAAGCTTATGAATTACCGCATGGGCAGCAATGTTTCAGCAGTATTTACAGCTGCGGTGGATCTGGTAATTGAAAAGAAACTGGCATATGTTGATGAAAATGAGATATGCGGTCTTACCGAGGAAGGTATGGAGCTAATGAACAGCAGATGATAAATAAAATATACTGATTATTCTTATCAGGGAAGTGCTGAGATTACGGTGCTTCCCTGATCTTTGTTATTAAGAATAAAGCTTTGATCTTTCCGGGGAAAGCAATAGTAAAGATAATAAAAATCACAATCCCATGATGTAAAGTTATATACTTTACATCATGTTAACGTAAAGTATATAACTTTACGTTAACAAATGGCTTATTAAAGACATTTTTTAATTGGCGCTTATATGCTGAAAAAGAATAATAATCACCTTTACTGACAAATGTCATGGGTTTTCACTTTATCGGATCAAAAACAACGCTAAATATTAATATTATAATGATAATTTATAATACTATACAGATATAAAGCAATTTACTTTACATAGATAACAGTCATTTGCGTGACTGAAATACACCAAGAAAAATTCCTAATAAGAAATATAATTTCATTATCAGTGTATTGTTTTCAACTTGCTATTTAAAAAATCATCCTGTGAGAATGATTCGCTTACGATAGGAAATACAAGGAGTATACATACTGAAAATAATGGATATTTGCCTGAAACTTCTACAGAGAGTATTATTTTTTCATCTTCTGAATAATGAAAATATGAACTATTTGTGAATTTTTACAATAGCCGGACGGAGCATGAAGTAATAGCTGAAAACCGCATTATTACTTAAAAAATCACGAATCTGCAATATAGGAAAAATATATGTGGGTAACGTTTGGGGCACGAATGCTTAGTAAAAATGCATAAACCTGATAATACAGAATTGATTAATCATACGAAAAGTATTAAATATCTTGCTAAATGGAAATTGTTGTAATATAATAATATCGATAGTAGATTAGTATGCCTTTTTATGTTGTGTCGGAGCATAAGAGGGCAGCTGAAGGATCATCAACATTTTTAATTTTTGGAAAGGAAGTTGCTGCTATGTTATTGAAAAAGCTGAAAAGCAGGCAGGGTATTTCGCTACCCCTTGCTATGGCAATAACTGCTGTGCTCATTATCCTTTCCGCGTCACTCATTGCTATTGCTGCTACCAGTATCATGAATACAAGCAGCAGCGTAAATAACCGTCAGGCATATCTTAATGTACGAAGTGCTATTGAGTATGCTTACGCTTATTACAGCGACAGCAGTAGTGTTCCGGATCTTACAAAGATTAATAATGAGTACATGGTTATGAACGACAAGGAAGGAGGTACGACAAGCGAAGGTGCACAGATCGTCAGTGAAGCCGATGTAGCGGATTATACAACATATGTTGTAGCAAACTATATTCCGCCTTCAACCGGCAGAGACTCCGCAGCTGTAAAGCTCAAGGCGTTCTCAAAATCATCTGACGCATTCGGAAAGAAGAGCCAGAGCGTTACATTGACAGGCGTATTTACAGTAAATAAGCTTGCTAATAAGAACCGCGTAACTCTTACCGATATCGACATGGATACAGAAGTATTGAATTACAATACTACAAGAGATGCTATAACACTTCATGTTAAGCAGTATCCGGGTCAGAACTGGACACCCTTCTACTATCTCTGGACCTACAAGGATAAGGCTGAAATGTATGCTATGACAAGTAACTGCTACGGACTTGAGGCTGTATATAAGAGTAAAGTCAACGATAGCAATTCAGGTCTTATCTACTATAAGCTGAACAGCCAGAAGGCTGACCTTGTTCAGGGCTTCAACCAGAATGAGTATGACGCCTCAAACCTCCTGGAACCCGCAAGCGTATGGAACGCTCTTCCGGATTCAAACGATCCGAGAAACGGTACTACCTCATACTTCACCCCCACAGGCAATGGCTGGTATGATGCGACCTACTATATTGTAAACAACTGCGGAACATATTCCAACGGTACAACAATGAAGCAGGTCAATTACTTCAACCTTATCATTACTGCAAAGGGTAAGGTACTTAATAATACCCATACCGGAAAGCTTGAGACCGAAGGCGTCCAGACAAACGAAATGTTCCACCTCTGGTATCTGAACAACAGTGACAGAAACATCTATTTTGAATTCCTCAAGCCGGGCATGGTCTATACACCGGGCTCAGGCTGGAACGGAATCCAGGATCTTGATGACAGAATGCTCGTATATGTAAAGAACCAGAAGACGACAGTGCATTTCAAAGTCAAGGGTATTGGTGATGAGAAGGAAGATGCAGTAAAAGCAAAGATCGGCGATAAGGATATGGTAACACCTGTTATCAATGATATCAGAATCGGCGGTGTAAATATCTTCCAGACTGATCACACTTATGATAACTTCTCAAGCTCCATGTCCTCAAACTATTACGGTGCAGGTACACTGGAAAAGGCATGGAGAGATGCGAACCTTGGATCCGGCGGTAAAGGTGATATGAAGAACTTCTTCTACGGAATTGATACTGCAGGGCAGTCAAAAATGATGTATGAAGGCTGTGGCTGGTGGGTCGCAAATATAGAAACATCAGGCACGTTCTCAATGACCGTAACATACGGAGACAAAAATGGTGCATCACATACCAGTTCGGTAAATGTAACACCGAACTCCGACAACGAGGCTTATGTTGTAGTTGATCTCGATAGACCTGCGATCCTTTCCCGTCTTACCGAGAGCAGAGCAAATGAGCTTATTGGCGTTGATGATAATTCCTATACTACTATCCATATCAAATCCAGCGAAATCGGAAGCCCGATATCTCCCTTTATCGACTACAAGGAGAACGAGGTTTCATCAGCTGAAAAGAGACTTCTTCTTGAAGCAGTAGAAAAAGCACAGACATATGTTGCAGACGACTATGAAGATGCTTCATATAATGCACTTGATGCTCTTATTAATCAGGGTATTTCACTTTACAATGACGTTGATTATATTAAGAACAATGGTCTTACACAGGCGAATAAGGATTACAGTGATCTCACAAAGAAGATCCTTGATGCAATCGCAGCGCTCAGAACAAAGACCTGCAGTGCAGAAGTTTACCGTATGTTTGAGCAGGCTGTTGATGAAGGTGTCAAGATCGAAGAAGCTCAGGAGAAGAGCAAGAAGTATGATGGAACTGCATTTGCACAGTTCAATGATGAATCTGGTATTTACAAGAGATGTAAGTCTCTCAGAGAATCCGGCGACATCCTCGAAAAGACCGGTTCAGAAGCATATACAACTTCAATGGTTTACCTCCTTATTGACGAACTGAATACTTCGCTCAATACAATCAGAGAGAAAGAACTTAATAAGACAGAGCTTTCAAAGCTTGTTAAGTCTGCAAAGAGCTATGTTAATAACTCACGTTATGAGGAAAGCTATCGAATCGTACTCGGTGATGTTATAGTTGAAGCGGAAAACGTTATAAAGGATTCTGTAAGCCAGAATGAGATCGATGACATAGTATCACTTCTTTCGGAAACGATTGAAGATGTAAAGACACATATGGCAGTAAGCCTTGATACTGCAGCACTGACAGATCTCATTACAAGATCAAACGAAAAGCTTGGTCAGACAAAGGAAAACTGCACAGACGAGTCATACAATGCACTCAAGGCAGTTACCCAGTCTGCACAGGCTGTATTTGACAATGCTATTGCAACTCAGAAAGATGTTGACAATGCTTATGAAGCACTTCTTGAAGCCTTCAACAATTTCGAGATCATCAAGCCTTCAGATAAAATATCAGTAAATGCTATTACAACTGACAGGCTTACAAGCCAGAATAAGATCAGAATCTGGGTTAAGGGTCTTAACAAGGGCGAGAAGATCAAGGGTTACTATGATGGAAGCAATAACTTTGTAAACTATGAGTATGAAGTTGTTTCCTTTACACTTGATGAATATATCGGCAACTCTCCGAGAGGACTTAACCTCAACAGTGACGGCGCACATTCTATCGAAGGTCAGAACCTGACATATTTCGACATAGATGTAACACAGGCTAACGGCTTCATGACAACCGTTGTTCTTAAGCACTATGTTCGTGATTATAATGATTATGATCCTTCAACAGGAACATACAAGGTCACAGATATCATTACTGAATCCTATTCATCTGACAAGATGATCAGCAGCGCTGATGTATCAGACGGCAACTTCGTAATCAATTTTGATTCACTCAAGAAGGTCGCTTCAACATCAGCCAGTGGTAAAGATCAGGATATCAACACCCTTAACGTTAGTAAGGGTAAGCTTACTGAATACTATATCAAAGGTATTGACGAAACAAGCGTACAGGTTTACAAGAATGGTACTGCTGATATCTACTCCGCAGTAGCCGAAGGCGATTACCATGTTGTAAGATTTGTAACTGACGCTGATCAGACAGCTGTAATAAAAACAGCTAACCGTGAGGGTAATGAGTATTATTATTCATATCCGATCGACGTTACATCAGGTCAGTATGTTGTTACTCTGACTGATACCAACGAGGCACAGGCACAGATTCTCAGAATTGTTGCTCCGTATGATGTTCCGGATCTCCCCGGCGATTCACTCACTGCAGTTAATGCACAGGTAACTGTCGGCGGAAAAACTACAGCATACAGCATGGTCTATGACGGACAGAACTATGTTCTTGAGCTGCCCTATACAGCACAGACACAGGTACGGATCATCCGTTATTATTATGCAGGCAATAATACCTCCACAATCAGAAACTCAAAGACAGGCAATATGATCTTCAGTTCTGCCGGTGAATTCATTATTGGATACACTACTATCAACAATACGAAGATCACAAATGGTCTTTCAAAGTTTATCAACAGAACAGCAGACCTTCTTCTCTGCTCAAAAATCTATCCGAGATACAGCAGTAACTCGGGTTCATCAGCTGTAATGCTCGACGGTATTGTTTCAGATACACTCGTAAGCAGTATCCTCAAGCTTCCGGCTATTTCAGAATCAACTCCGACTCCGTTCGATTACTTCGGACAGTCAGGTGTAGATTCCGTTCCTACTCAGAACCTCGGTACAACGATCGTCTGGATCGATACCGACAACAAGTATTTTAGAAATAAGGATCTTTCTAAGCTTTATGTTTATGCATGGGATTATAATAAGCAGTCCCTGACCGGTAACTGGCCGGGCAGACCTGCACTGCGTGTTGCAGAAACAAATTATTATTATCTCCCCGTAAACTCAAACGCACAGGGCTGCGTTCTTTCATTCAAGTATAGTGATACTGATATTCAGAAAGTCGGTTCATCTGACCTTATAAATAATTATAACGGTAATATTTATTTCGACAGAACTGACTATCAGGTATATACCTACTTCACAATGTATGGCAGAACCTATCAGGTAGTAAAAGAGCCCGGTATCTGTAGAATCGGTGCACAGGGCAAGTGCAGTCTCTTCGAGAAGATCGATGAGAGCGTTCTTGACGGTACATCAGTTTACACATGGGGCGGTCAGTCTACAGTATATGATGGATATGTTTACAGAGCACCAGGTAAGAAAACATGGGGCAACAGAGTAAATGTAAACTTCAACATCAAGTATAATGTAGAAAACGCAAAGGGCGACTTTACCGGCGAAGCAAAAATGGTTACCTATACCTATGGTAAGTATTACTACAGAGCAATCACATCAAATGAGCCTCCGATGTTTGAATATGAGGAGCC
The DNA here is from genome assembly GCA_902764235.1 of uncultured Ruminococcus sp. Classification (GTDB taxonomy): domain Bacteria; phylum Bacillota; class Clostridia; order Oscillospirales; family Acutalibacteraceae; genus UBA1213. The sequence continues at coordinate 11,019 of CACWVH010000030.1, read as the reverse complement.
GGTTGTTGATACAAGCGATATGACAGCAGCTGACCTCAGAATGGCATTCGTAGGCGGTAACAAGATCCGTATGAAGAATGCGTCTTACTATTATACTTATGGTGAGCTTTATACAAAGCATTCTTCAAGCGTAAATTCTAATCGTCTTAATTCATCTCACAGCGTAAACATCGCTTATAACAACCTCTTCGGCGGCGCAGGCGGAAACGGCGGCTCCATGGGTCGTATAGGTGATACAGATCTTACAATGGTCTATGACTGGTATGAATATAAGATCCCTGTTGATAAGACAAATACCTTCACATTCCAGGTAAAGGGTCTTAAGTATAATCCTACATACGTTAACCCGAGAGGTAAGAAATGGTATGATAAGGATTACAGAACAGACAGTCAGTATACCGAGCAGATCAAGGGCGTATACGGAGATGTCTGGATGGTTATGAATAATACCACAAATGTTGAAAATGGTAAGTTTGTTGATATGGTACTCTATACCAGCAACCCCGAAAACATCCAGATCAACGACCAGCAGGATATCTACTTCAGACTTCCGGGCGGTTGGTCAGCAAATGATGTTAAGGTTACAGCATCTGGTGTAGGTGAGGATAAGGAATATACCTTCTCATCATATAACGGACTTCTCAAAACAACAATTCCGAGCAAAACTCCGTTCCTTGTATTTGAAGCTAAGGATGCAAGCGGAAGAACATTCACCTGCAGAACTTCTCTCCAGGGTAATGACCTCATTCTCTTCGATCCTACCTTCAGAGCAGGCACAGGCGGATGGGATAACTACATTGATCCCAAGGTCCAGGTAGAAAGAGAGCTTTATGCAGCTCATAGTATCTACTACGGTTCTGTTTTACCGAAGGATTATGACAGCAACGGTAATGCAGTAAAACAGACAAACGGCAGCTCATATGACTATGCTGAGGGTCTTAAGAAGAATATCCTTGACGGTAACTTTAACGATCAGTATGTCAATGATAACGGCCGTAACCAGAGCTATGGTACAGTTCATAGCTATGTAACTGCATATTCAGGACTTTATGCAATGATGGCAAAGGCAAGATCCTACATCAGTGGTCATAACTATCCTGAGTTTATCCATAACGGTAAACCGAACATCTATGATGCTACAACAATCAATGAGCTTGAGGCTGAGCTTGAGAGAGCAAAGAACACTTATATCGGCGCAAACTCATCCTTGTCACAGATAGTTGCTGCTACAGCAAGTCTTGAAAACAAGATCAACAATGTAACAGTATCTACCGCACAACTCGTTCCGCTGATCTTCTATGATACACAGAATCTTGTTGGTTCCGGTGCAACATTTGAAGTTCAGTATTCAACAGATCCTTCAGGCAACAACCCTGTAAAGAAGAAGATCGAATACTTCAATACAGAGCATTGTCCGATCATCTTCATCGCTGCTACTGAGATCTATAATGTTAAATTTATAGTTAACGGTACAGACGAAGGTGTTGAGAAAGATCATATCACACTCATCGACGGTGCATGGGTATACATGGATATTGCCAAGAAGGCAGGCGTTACAACCTCCTACTGGGTTCAGAACGCAGCATCTGATTATCGTCAGATCACAAATACTTCATTTACACAGACAACAGCTACTGATGCCTGCAACTTTGATATGACAGTTGAGCGCAAGTCTGTAACAGATGTTGTTTCAAATGCATCAACACTGGATGAAGCAAAGCAAAGATCATATCGTCCGATCACCTTCTATTTCAAGCATGACGTAACAGTTAAGCTTAATGATGGTACATCCTACAAGATCAGAGCAGGTGCTTATTCCTTCAGTGACAAGCAGATTGGCACAAACGGCTGTCCGATTGAATATGTAAATGACAGATCAAGCGGTTCTGACAACTGGATTCCGAGAATGAATCTCTATACAAATCTTGCTAAGGATTACTTCGAGGATCCGAGCAGTTACTGGAAGTATTCAGACGAAGAGAAGGCAGTTGATGCTGAGACACTCACAGGTTGGGTAACCAGAAATGGTGACGATCTTGAGATTACAGCAGGCGGACATAATACAACAAAGACTGTCAATATGACTGTAAACAGCAGATCCTTTGCTGCTACAAGAGTATGGAATTACCTTACAACAGGAAAGATGTATTTCCGTTGGGAGGGTAACGAAAGTCTCAGAGTTGATAATAATGTTTCGTTCACTGCTTCTGAGATAGTATTTGCAACATCAGGTACAGTTGATGCTACATCAAACTATAATAAGCATATTTACTTCCAGACCAAGGACAGAGGTCAGGAATCAATGGAAGTTATATTCCCGACTGATATTCACGTTGAATATATCGACAAGTACAGAGAAGAGCATTCATTCACAATTCGTGAAGGCTCATACACTGTTGAAAAGGCTGATCCTAACCAGTCATTTATCTGCGATCTTTGTGATGAAGATTACTGGGAGAGCATGGTTCATGTTAAGATCAACAACAGATTTGATTCGCTTGGCGGTTATAGTGGTTCAAGCAATAAGAATACAAGATTCGGCAGTGTTATCTATAGTAACGACTAATGTCGGTTATTTCAGATAATTGAAGTCAAAAAAACCGGTACGGTTCATCTGAGCCGTACCGGTTTATATTGTTAATGCAAAAACAATTTCAGGAAAAAGCATGAAGTATCAGACAGGAATTAATTCTCCTGCAAGTAAAAGGTCAACAAGATCATCCGATTTACCCTTGCATCCGCTGAAGATCACAATTCCTTCATCGTTGATAAGTTCTGAGGAAGCCTCTGAGATATTTCCGCATATCAATGCATCAGTTTCAAACATAAGTAAAATATGAGCCAATTCCTCTTTTTCCTTTGACCCCATAGTTCCGATGATTTCAGAGCAGACAACCGAGTTACCTACAACATCATAAAAATTAAAAAAGCTTGTAGCTTCAAAATCAGAGCATACTATTTCATTATTTTTATCATAGCTTACCGCAATTTTCATTTTTTACCTCCACATTATAAAAAAATAAATATAACTGATACATATTTTAGATCAGTCTTGAATAATAATATAACATTGAACCACTATAATGTCAAATCCAACCGACGCCGGCGTGCCGCCGCCAGCGTGACGCTGGACCCTTGATTCACGGCTTAGTCAGTCTGATAAAGATTTCCCGGGCACTGCCATGCCTTTTAAGCCTGAACTGCTGACATCATTTCTGATTTAAAAGTCCCTGATATATTTTCATCAACTCCGGCGCAGGCGTTCAACCAGTGTCAGTTTAGCGGAGGGCCGCGCTTTTGCCCACAGACCAATATTGTCGATGTTATGGTTCAGGCTTTCTGCTGACAAAAACTTTTATGTCGGATGATCATCCTTCCTTCAAAACTACCAGCATAATTTATACAAACTTATTGCTGCTTCGACACCAGGGCAGCAGAAACACAAATTATAAGCGTACAGTTTGTTTATTTTATAAGCGAAATAGGGCAGTGGAATGTAAATTTAAAGAGTCAGCGTAATTAAGCAGTCAGCCTACACACAAAAGAAATCGATAAAAGGGGTGATCTTATACCTCAGTGTTCAGGTGCATTGCTGAAAAGCTTTCTTGAAAAATATTTTAAAAACAGATAATAAAAAATAAAAAAAGACTTGACAAGTATGTAATAATATGATATTATAAATAAGTCGCTGAGGTAAACTTCTTAACGACAAAGATGGGAGCATAGCTCAGCTGGGAGAGCATCTGCCTTACAAGTTCGATCCCGTTCCGGATCGCCATATGCCTTTGTAGCTCAGTCGGTAGAGCAGGGGACTGAAAATCCCCGTGTCGGTGGTTCGATTCCGCCCGAAGGCATCAAAATATGCGGATGTAGCTCATCTGGTAGAGCGCAACCTTGCCAAGGTTGAGGTAGCGAGTTCGAGCCTCGTCATCCGCTCCATATAAGGCGACATAGCCAAGCGGTAAGGCACGAGTCTGCAAAACTCCGATTCCCCAGTTCGAATCTGGGTGTCGCCTCTCTTTTTGCTGATGCAGGTATCGTATAGAGGTAGTACATCAGCTTCCCAAGCTGAGTGGGCGGGTTCGATTCCCGTTACCTGCTTAGTTTTCTAAAGGTAATTGTTCTTATTGAATTCATTGCCTTTAAATAATATCACAGAGTTTGCTGTGGTATTATTTAAGGGCAATCCCCTTACTGTTGAGGTGCAGAGGGTTACCTTTATTTAAGCATGAGTTGTTCATGCGGTTATATTTTTATAGTTGTACCTACAACTTGTATGGATTTTTGGCAGCCTATCTACCGTCGGTGTGTATTTCCGCGTGTGATGCAGAACTGTCACTCTCAAACCGACACTGTTCTTATCCTCGCATCGGGCAAGGCTCTTGCTATCAGTACAGCAGACATAAGTAGCCACGCTGTTCTCCTACTAATCCATACGGACTATATTCGGTTTTCAAGGTACATCAACATTGCTCTCTTTTGAAGACACAACGAGTGTCAAGTCAAAAAAATAGTCGTATTCACATCAAGCATGAATCGACTCTTGACTATTATTGCAACGCAAGGTATAATAGACCTTATCATTGTATCAAATGTCATTCGTGAGGTGCGAACTCATGATTGATGTTTAGCCGGGGAGTTATTGGTAGTAACGAACCGGCTTCGATACTTTTTTTATAGACCTAACATTTCAATCATACACTACATTTTTTGAATTGTCAATATAATATTTATTTGATAGACTGTTTTCACAAAAGAAAATGGTCTTTTTTGTTGAGTAATAACAAAGGGATTATTGAATTGATAACACATATCATTGTTATATATATCATTGTTATCGGCTGTTAGGTGAAAGAAAATGGAACAGCAAAATTCATGTGCTGATTGCCTGAATCTTGGGCGTGCTGTTTATTGTATGCAGTGTGTCAGGTTAAATAAGGGACACAAAGATATGTTTCGCAGCAATACACCCGTTTCTCTCCCCCATAAGCCTGAAAGCAGCAAAGCAGCTATTTCGCAGGCTGAGAAAAGATAATTATTACATAATTTGGCTTCTCTTAAAAGGGGAACCAGTTCCCCTTTTTGAAAATAGGAACTGGTTCCTGTTTTATTCAAAACGATAAATCCCCTCCGCTATGAATTTCTCACGGCGGAGGGGATAATTTTTTATGAAGTGATTTAAAAATTTTTATAAAAACGCAACGAAGACGATCTGTTTCCGGTCTATAATAGTGAAGGCTAATAAATCCGGATCTTATAAAACCTTTGGAGGAAATAAAATGGACGACAACAAAATCATTGAGCTGTATTTCATGCGAGATGAGGATGCTATCACTCAAACGAAAGAATTCTATGGCGAGCGACTAAAAGTATTGGCATACTGTATTCTTCGCAGCAGTGAGGATGCAGAGGAATGCGAAAATGATACCTATATGAAAGCATGGGAGTCAATACCTCCACAAAAGCCGCAGCATTTTTTTGCTTATCTTGCCAAAATATGCAGAAATACCGCTTTGAAGATGGCAGAAAAACAAAAAGCCGAAAAACGAAGTGCTGTAATTGTAGAGTTATCGCATGAGCTTTCGGAATGTCTGCCGGATAAATACTCTTTGGAAGATACAGCAGAACAGGAGCTCGGCGAGAGCATCAGTGAGTTTCTGAAAAGTGTTTCCAAAGAAAACCGTGTTATCTTTATCAGGAGATATTTCCTATCGGAAACCATATCCGACATTTCCAAAGCTCTCGGCATAAGCGAAAGCAAGGTCAAAAGCTCTCTTTTCAGAACGAGAAATAAGCTCAGGGACTATTTATCGAAGGAGGAATTGTTATGAAGGATAGTAAACTTTTTTCAGCAATGGGCAATATCGACGAGGAACTGATCGACGAAGCCCTTAATGCACCCAAAAAGAAGAAGCTGCCCGTTTTCAGGATCACAGCCACAGCCGCAGTATTCGTTTTTATCGCATTAGCAGCCACCGTTCTTGCCAATGTTTTTAAGCAGCAAGATATAATTGCAGAATCGGATACATCCAATGTGCAGACATCAGAAAAAGCGGGTAATACAAAGCCTGAATCAAAGGAACAAAAGAACGAAGGAACAACTACGGCAAAGACAAGTGAAACCGAGCGACCTGCTGAAAGCACACCGGCAGTACAGACGAGTAAAACAGAACAGCCCACCGTAGGCACATCGGATGCTCAGACAAGCGAATATCCGGCTGATGAAGGCGAAGGCTCGGATATGCTCGGATTTATCGTAACGGACGACGGAAAGACCTATATGCAGGTATTCAACAACACGGAATATACGCTTGACAAGGATATAGGACGTGCAGGTGATTTCAAAGGCTTTTATTCAGATCTTGAGGACAACAGCAGGGTCTATACTGTCAAGGAGGACGACAGAATACTTGTCGTGAAGTTTGAAGCCGGCGGCAGTGTTACGCTTATGCTGTGGGATGATGATATTCAGGACAGAATGGGATATTACCGCTTTAACAGTTTGAGAGTGGACCGTTCACTTATGGCGGCTTTATCTTCCAATGACGGCAAGGCATATTCCGTTTATGTTACCCGTCCCGATTCTGACGATATGTACGACTATGTCTATAACGGCAAAACCCTTCGTCAGATGAAGGAAGAACTTGAAGAGTCGTGGAAAACCGAACACGGAAAATACAATCCTCTTGACGAAGAATATCAGACGGCTCTTGATACATTCCTTAAGGAAAAGATCAAGGCAGTCTATGACATTCTCATTGCAAACGGCATTCAGGCTGAACTTATCAATGAAGTCCGCTGTGAAATGACGATGACCAAAGAGCAGTTTGAAACACTTGCAGCATCAGGCAGCATTTCTGACGAATACGCTTTCGGGCTCAGCTCCGGCGGATACTTTGTGGATGATCCCGAAGCATAATATTTCACCGAGCAAACACTTTACACTTCCATTACATTTTGAATAAGACATGATAACAGCTCCCGATCTATACTATTCTCAAACAAGTACAGATCAGGAGCAGTCATGAATGAAGAACATAAAAAATGAAAAATGAATATGAAAGCTATGTTTCAAAACCGCAGAGGAAAGAATCATCCTTCCTCTGCGCTCTTTGTTTGTATGTTTTCGTTAATCTTCAATTTCATGGTCATCATTATCATCTATGACTTCAAAATTAAAATCACCGACATCAAGCTGACCGTGTTTTATCAGATAATCAAGCTCTCTCTTTGCAAATACTTCGGCAAAGTATTTTTTATCAGATTCGATCAGGCTTGTATCCGGTTCAAAAGTCCATTTTGCAGTTACTAACATCTCATATCCTCCTCCCAAGCTGAGTATTTCTCTTATCCGTTTCAGTCTTGTTGACAGCCATATAAATCGCCTGTCTCTGACCGACGATTATGACCCTACTTTTTGCACGAGTAACGGCTGTGTAGAGAAGATTTCGCCTGAGCATAATGTAATAGCTTTTCAGCATCGGGATAATTACTGTCTTATACTCTGAACCCTGCGATTTATGGATCGTTATCGAGTATGCAAGCGTGATATTTTGCATTTCCTCCGAATAATACCAAAGTACATCCGGCTTTCCGTCAAAGCGGATACCGCAAAGCTGGTTATCGTCCTCGTCTTTCTTTATCTCAACAATAAATCCCGTTTCGCCGTTTGAGACATTTTCGCTGTTCTTCGTCTGCATAACCCTGCCCCCGATGCGGAAAATCGTGCTTTTCAGTGTGATCTCCGGCTTGTTTGGCGCAGGAGGATTGATAGTTGCCTGAATACATTTGTTGTATTCGTTGACGCAGTTTTGTCCTCTGCTTTTCATCGGACAAAGAATACAGCAATTTTCGATACCGTTATTGTTGATCTCGAAAATGTACTGAGCAACAACCGTATCAAAACAAAAATCCGGTTCATCTGCACGAATAAATTGAAATTCCTGATTGTAAGACAGTTTTGAATTACCGTTGTTGATGCTTTCTGCGTTCTTCGGGATGATACTTCCCGCACCCTGACGATAAACAAGGTCAAGTCTTGTGACAGGGACTTTTCCGCAGGTGATTAGGTCGTTAAGTACATTTCCTGCACCGACAGACGGTAACTGGTCGCTGTCGCCAACGAGGAGCAGCTTGCTTTTCTTCGGATCAACGGCTGCCATAAGTATTGCAAATAGCTTCTGATCGCACATTGATACTTCATCGACAATTACGACATCTGCATCTACCGTTCCGATATCCTCAAGCTTTGTATCCTCGCTGATATGCAGTCCTGAGTGAATGGTGCAGGCTTCTTTACCTGTCGCTTCTGCCATTCTTCGTGCCGCCTTTCCTGTAGGTGCGAGGAGCAATACATCAGATTTTGCTTTTATGCTGAACTGTGTTTCAAGTATTGCTTTCAGAACGGTTGACTTTCCTGTACCCGGACCGCCGGTGATAATGGAAAAGCGGTTTCTGAAGAATTGTCCGATAGCTTCTTTCTGCTTTTCAGCAAGAGGGAAGTTGTTTCGCTCAAAATCTGCGATATAAGGAGCAACATTGAAAGGCTTTTCTCGTATGCACAGAAACGCCCTGACTCGCCCTGCTGCAAAGCTCTCATTATCGTAATTGTACGCAAGATAGGCATAGCCGTTGTCGCCTTTCAGAACGCCGTCTAAAGCCATTTTCTTTATAACGAATGTAATTTCATTGGTGGATACTATCTCGCTATCAAAGCCCTCGTTAAGCAGCGTGTGGGCGGCTGTGCGAAGCTCCTCCTGCTGCATACACAGGTGACCTTCGTTCTGTGCTTCGGTAAGCACAAACTTCAAGGCACCCATAATTCTGAGAGGGTCATTCGGCGGTGTATGCGTTTTTGCTGCTATCTCGTCAACAGTTTTGAAGCCGAAGCTATTGATCGTAAAAAGAATATAGGGGTTGTTCTTGATTTTTTCCGATGCAGACGCACCGAAACGATCAACGATCTTCTTTATCTTGCTGACAGAAATTCCCGCAGGCTGCAAAAGCATAAGTAAGTCCTGATAACCGTAATTGACAGTATATGCCTCCTGGATTGCTTTGAGCTTTTTCTTTGTAATACCACGGACACTCAGCAGCTTATCAGGATCGTTTTCAATGACCGAGAAGATATTGTCCCCGAAGGTCTGATAAAGCCTGACTGCCATTTTGCTTTTGATATACGGCAGCACTCCTGATGAAAGAAAAGCGATAATACCTTCCTCTGTTTTCGGAAGGATAGAAATACAGGTGTTTATTTTCATCTGAAGCCCGTATTTGTTGCTTTCCCAGTCACCTTCAAGGTTGAGCTTGACTTCCTCGCTGTGTGGTATGTTGACTCCCACGCCGACAAAAGTTCCGTATTTCATAGCATTCTGCGGCGGTTCGTTCTCGTCCTCCGGCTTGAAGGAACAGATAGAAAAATCACCCTTTTCAAAAATAGTTCGCTGGTAGGTTGCTATCATTTTTAAATCCTCCTTAAATGCCGCACCGCAAGGATAACTCCCTGCGGCACGGTGATCGCTTAAATTATTTTGCTCTTGAATGTCAGTCTGCGGCTGGTAGTCGTGGTAACATACTCGTCATAGACATCGGGGTGTCCGATCTACAGGCGTTTAAGGTTGTCCTTGTTGATGCTCGTCCTGTCCATAGGCTTATAACTGATGTCATACTGAATACCGTCAACAGTAGCCGTTCCTGCGGTTTCCTTTCCCATCTTATCAATGATTGGGAGAATAAGTGTGTCGATCTGTTCCTGAACAGTCTTTGCCGCATCCTCCAGAGCTTTTTTCTTTTCCTTTAGTTCTGCGATAGTTGGCAGAACCTCATCAAAGCCTGTGAGTGTCATTGCCTTTTTGGAAATCTGAGCCTGAACATAACGGTCAATAGTTTCAAAGCAAAGTTCAGGCTTTTCTGTGAAAGCAGGCGGATCATTCTTCAAGACATAGTTCTCCCAGAAGTCCTTTTCCGCAGCGATGAGCTCCTCCTCAAAGACGGGATCACGCTCGATCTTGCGTATTGCCATAGTGTCGCTGCTGTTTTCAAACAGACACGCAATATATGCGACATCAATGTTCATCACAGCCATGTAGTGCCTTACCTGGCATTCGTAATGGAACGGAACGCCGCCGTCCTCCCATTTGGATTTACCGTTGGGGTTGGCAGTTTTACATTCGAGGATACCGACAGAACCGTCCGGCAGGTCGATAAACCTGTCAACATTTGCGAGCATGAAGGGATACAAGGGATGCTGGTACATCTCCTTGATTTCATACACACGAAGTCCTGTCTGAATAGAAAATTCCTCTGCGACCGTTTCCTCAAGGGCGTGACCCCAGCGAAGCGGAAGTGCATTGTTGTCCTTTGCCTTGACGTGCTTAACTCCTGTCTTTTCGTAGAACAGATCACGCTTCGTCTTGTAGGGATTAACACCGAGTACCGTACCTGCATCACTGCCGCCGATACCTGTTGTTCTCCATCTGAGCCATTCTTCCTCTGTCATTGTTGCTGTGCTGCAAAGCACATTTGGTTTGTAGGTTGCTGTTGTTGTCATTTTTGATGACCTCTCTTTCTGAAAATATAAAATATATTAAAAAAGAGCGACAACAACGACCTTAAAAGCCTTTGTTATCGCTCGATTTTACAGAAAAATGGACTGCAACATCATTCGTCTTTCTGAATGACCTTGCAGTCCGTTAAAACTTGTATTTCTAATGCAGATGTTCTGCCGTAATTGTTAAGCTGCCGCAAAAGTGCGACCAAAGACACCTTAGTGCCAATCTAAAATACCGATCAGTAGCTGAAGCTCTGAACACGCCTGACAAGCAAGCGAATCTAATAACATAATACGGTTATATTATATGGGCTTGGCACTTGTTTGTCAATGGATATTTCTTCAAAATAATTGCTAATTGTGTTTTTATGATTTATACCTGAATCCGTGAAATTGAATTAAATCGTTTTTTTAAACCTTCCGGGTTTTCATTTTAGTTAGGCGGCAGGCGTGCTGCGCACGCCTGCCGC
>CACWVH010000029.1 GCA_902764235.1 uncultured Ruminococcus sp. | reverse complement strand
ATGGGCAGGAGAAGCTGCACCTTATGGGTGAACAACTTAAAAACCTGAAATGCATAAAACAACGCATTATCTCTGGGTTTTTCAGAACAATCAATAATGGGTTTCACGGATTCAGGTATAAGTTAATGCATCATAATGGTTTTTCAGGAGTATTACAAAGACTGCATCAGCTTTTCGTGCTGCCGGTATTTGCATCTTATATTGATCTTCATTAAAAAACAGACTTTTTATTTATATTTTCTGACACACAAAGTAAGCTTTGTAACGGATATTGAGTTTTTCCTTGATAGAAATAAGTCTGATTTATATCAAAGAATAGTATAATCTATATTCAGAGATGGTTATTGATACAACGGATCCGTTTGATAAAAATAATCATTTTTTTACCGGTAAGGTTTCAAAATTTGTCGATCGTTGTATGTCAGTTTGCTTGAATAAGGAGAAAATATATGATATAATTTGAATACATATGTAAAATTGACTGAATAGGTGATTTTGGTGAACAAAACCGACGGAAATACAAATAACAAGGATATTATTGCAGGCAGAAATCCGGTGACCGAGGCACTGCGCTCCGGCAGACCGATAGACTGCCTTTATATAGCAAAGGGTGAGCTGAGCGGCTCTGTAAAGGTCATAGCTGCCCTTGCAAGGGAGAAGCATATTCCTATCAAAGAGGTAGACAGAAAAAAGCTTGATTATATGACTGCTCACAGTGCTCATCAGGGAGTGGCAGCATCAGCTTCACTGAAGGAATATGCAAGCGTTGATGATATTTTTGAGCTTGCAGCTTCAAGAAATGAAAAGCCGTTCATTATCGTTCTTGATGAGATCGAGGATCCGCACAATCTCGGAGCTATTATCAGGACAGCAGAGTGCGCCGGTGCTCACGGTATAATTATTCCTAAAAGGCGCTCTGCCGGACTCAGCTTCACAGTTGGAAAAGCAAGTGCAGGTGCATATGAATATGTCCCTGTTGCAAGAGTGACCAATATTGCTGCGGCTCTTGATGAGCTGAAGGAACGGGGCTGCTGGGTATACGGCGCTGATATGGATGGTCAGACCTATTGCGGATGCGACCTGAAAGGTGCATGTGCACTTGTTATAGGTTCAGAGGGAAACGGACTGGGAAGACTTGTTCGTGAAAAGTGTGATACTATATTATCGCTGCCGATGCTTGGCAGGATCAATTCACTTAATGCATCTGTTGCTGCCGGGATCCTGATGTATGAATTCACACGTCAGCGTCTTGGATTGAAAGCTGAATAAGGGGGGTAGGAGATAATGTCTTCAAGAAAAAAGAAAAAAGCTTCGGCACAGAAAAAAGCACAGGCAGCTGCAAAGACAACTGCTGAAAGCACATTGTCTGAAAAGGAAACTGAAATAAAAAAGGATGAAGAAAAAAAGACTGACGAGCAGAAAAACGACGCTGAACCAAAGACCGAGGAAAATAAAAAATCCGAGGGAAATACAAAGGCTGAAGCTGAGAATACCTTGCCTGAAGCAAAGACAAAGGAAGAAAAAAAGGGAAAAAATGAGGAACAACGGACTATTGATGTAACCCCGGCTTCCGAAAAGAATGATGAATTAAAAAAATCTGAAGCTGAAAAATCAAAAAGCAATAAAAATACAGACATTCCTGCTGAGAAAAAATCCACAGGTGAAAAAGCTGTTCCGGAAAAAGAGGACATTTCTCAGAAAAAGCCGGAAAAGGAAATGACTATCCAGGAAGAGCTTGCTGAGGAAGCAGAGCCCTTGCAGGAAAATACAGGTTCAGGTATCAGGGGCTTTTTCAAAAAGCTTGTAGCTATTATTACCGCACCTGAAGATAACGATCTGACATATGGTGATGAGGAGCTTGAGGATATTTTCACAGATGACGAAAGCATTGAAGAAGCTCCGGTAAAACATACTCCGGGAAACGGCAGAAAAAAAGAATTGCCGAAAACGCTTATTACCTCTTCACTTTATACTGCGAACGAAAAGAGTCAGGAGCCGTCTGCTAAAAAGAATGGACCGGAGAAAAAAGGTTCTGTAAAAACAAACGAAAAGCCTGACGAAAAGGAAAAAGCTTCTCCGGGTGTACAGACTGAGCTTAAGGAGCACGTTTCTGTAAAAAATCCCGAAGAGAAAAAGGATGATCGTCCTGCACCAAAAAATCAGAAAAAACCAAAAAATAAAAAAGCGGGGACTTCTGAGATTACGGTGGATGAAATAATCAAGGCAAGAGATTCTGTTCCTCAACGTTCCTCAAAGGCATATGGGGAGCTTGATACAGCTGATAAAAAGGAACGTGAGAGCGAGACAGAAATACCGATCTATGTGAATCGTAATGATAGTAAAAAAATCAACAGCTCTGATCGGAAAAAGACGAAAGTATCAGATGATGAGCAGACAGCAGAAAAGACAAACAGTTCATTTGATCTGAACGAGCTTTCTTATGAAACCGCTCCTGCTGAGATTAAAAATGAGCTGTCACACGATGAAGCCGCAAAGCCTGCCGAGCCTGCACGGACAGAGAGGAAAAATGAGCTTTCGCATGAAGAAGCTGCAAAGCCTTCGGAAGCCGCAAAGTTAGAGAAGAAAAACGAGCTGTCACACGATAAAACCGCAAAGCCTGCGGAAGCTGCAAAGTCAGAAAAGAAAAATGAGCTTTCGCATGACGAGGCTGCAAAGCCTGCGGAGCCTGTACGGACAGAACAGAAAAATGAGCTTTCACATGATGTCCCCGTCAAGCCTGAAAAGCCTGCAAGATCAGAGCAGAAGAACGAGCTGTCCCGTGAATCACTGATAGGACCATCCATAGCAGAAAAAAAGGCTGCTGAAATAGCGGATGACACAAAAAATACTGATAAAAAGCCTGAGACTGCTGATTCGCTTCCCGGAGGTCAGGGAGTCAGGATAGATCCCTGGACACAAAAGAAAACGGGAAGCAGTGACAAAAAGAATTTTGCTGAAGGAAGATCGGATCAGATAGTATACAGAAGCCCAGAAAAGGATCCGTTCATTGTAATGGCAGGAAAATTCACAAGAACGCTCAAAGGCGAATATGACAATACAAGAAGGCTGAGAGGTAGCAATCTTCCTCCGACACCGCCATCTGATACACCTCCTCAGGAGGAGCCTGTGAAGCAGAAGGCTGAAAAGCCCGATCCCGCACAGGCTCAACCAAAAAAGATGAAAAAAAAGACAAAGTCTGTAAAGAATGATGATAAGCCTTCCGAAAAAAACGGTACAGAACCTTCCCGGACTGTTTCAGTAAAGGAGCTGGGGGAAAAGGAAAGGGAGAAAAAGAAAAAATTCCGGTTTTCTGATATTTTTACATATGAGGGCGACAGCTTTAATGAAGAAGAAGAAGAGAATGTTGATAAGCCTGAGCTGTCTGATTACAGCAGCAAGGAGGATGCAGATGAGATCAAGGGCGATATCAATGAGAATTTCCGTAAGGTGTTTGTAAGAACGATAGTGCTTACCTGTACCTGCGTGGCTTCCGTTGCAGCTTCGATAATCGCCAAATGGATGCCGTGGGTCTTTCTAAACCTTCTGAAAAACGGCTGGCTGATATATTCTGCACTTATGTTCGTGCTTTTTGCTGTATCGGTTTTTATCTCAAGATACCCGATAGCAAACGGCTTCATGCCGCTGAGAAAGCTGAGAGGGAACAGTGATACTCCGGTTTCAGTCGCTTCTCTTGCAGTAGGTGTTCAGTCTGTTATTTCTCTTTTTATGCCTGGTGTTTTTCTTAATGAGACATATCATATTTATGTACCGCTGCTGATCCTGTCGCTTCTTCTGAACAGCATGGGAAAGCTTCTTATTATCAGAAGAACCGCAGATAACTTTCGCTTTCTTTGCAGCAAGGAGGCAAAATATGCCGGAAAGATATATACAAAATCTGAAAATGCAGATCGTTTTGTGAGCGGTCTGCCGTCAAGGAAGCCTATCATAGCATACAGTAAGAGATCAAAATTCATGAGTAATTTTCTTCAGCTGTCCTATGCTGCCGATCCGGTAGAGGAGCTGTCTGCTTTCTTTGCACCCATAGCCGCTGCTGTTTCTGTAGTATGCGCAGTTGTATATGGCATTCTTACAAAGGATTTTGCCGGAGGGGTTTCTTCATTTGCTCTCTCTGCCTGCATTACTATCCCTATGTGCAGTCTGCTTGCAATAAACATACCTATGCTGAACCTCTGTTCAACAGCAAATAAAAACGGTGCAATGGTGGTCGGCTATGAGGCAGTCAAGCAGTTTTGTGATACAAATACGATAATGATTGATTCCTCTGATCTTTACCCCAAGGGTAGTATAATACTCAGCGGAATGAAAACCATAAATGAAAGCAAGCTTCAGGAAGCAATATCCGCAGGTGCTGCAATGACCTTTGCGGTAAACGGTCCGCTGACGCACGTTTTCGAGACTATCGTAAGACAGTCAAAGTATAAGCTGCCTGATTTTGACAGCGTATCCTATGACGATGAGATGGGTCTTTCAGGATGGTCAAACGGAAATAGGATACTCATAGGACGCCGTGAGTTTTTTGAAAAGCATAATATAAGACTTCCTGATGAAGAGATAGAAAAGAAATACCGCAAAAGAGGAAATGAAATTGCATATATTTCAGTCGGCGGAGAGCTTGCGGTAATGTTCATACTCACATATAAGGCGGACAGAGCGATAGCGCAATCGCTGAGGAGTCTTGAGGACAGCGGAGTTAATTTTGTTGTCAGGACTATTGATCCTAATATCACTCAGCAGCATATTGCTGATAAATTCAGTCTTTATCCGAGATGCATAAAGATCCTTCCCACAGGACTCGGAATGCTTTGCCATGATGAGCTTTCATCAAAGGAGAAAAGCTCAAGAGCATATCTTGTGACAAACGGAAAGCTTTCATCATTTGCAAATGCTGTTTCCGGATGCATCAAGATCAGATCAACAGTTACGATTGCAAAAATAGTACAGTATCTTGCAATAATCATCGGATTTATTCTTGTAACGGTGATCTCGTTCATATCCGGATTCGCAAAGCTTGGCAGCTTTGAGCTGCTGATCTATACAGGCTTCTGGTGTGCAGCGCTTATAATTGTATCTATCGCTGCCAGAAGAGTGTCCTGATTTTTTAAGGAAACGGTGATCTGTTCCGGCAGCTCAGCAGTTATTAAGCTTTATGCTGCCGGTTTATGGATCAGTAATTTCATGATTCTGAAAGGATGATAATAAAAATGTTGGTTGCACCGTCACTTCTCAGCTGTGATTTCGCAGAGATGGGAAATGAGATTGTCCGTGTTGATAAGGCGGGGGCAGATCTTATACACCTTGATGTAATGGATGGTCATTTTGTTCCGAACCTGACAATAGGTCCGGCAATAGTGAAGGCAGTACGTCCCTTTACAAAGCTTCCATTTGATGTACATCTGATGATAGATTATCCACTCGATTATATTGATGCCTTTGCAGACGCAGGAGCGGATATCATTACCTTCCATCTTGAGTCAATGTCTGATCCTCTTCTTACGATCGACAAGATAAAGAGCAGGGGATTGAAGCCCGGAGTTGTAATAAAACCGGGAACTCCTGCTGATGCAGTATATCCATACCTCGACAAGGTCTATATGGTTCTTGTAATGACTGTTGAGCCGGGCTTTGGCGGACAGGCATTTATGGAGGATATGATGCCGAAGATCACTGCGATAAAGGAAGAAATACGAAAAAGAGGACTTGAGGTCCTTGTTGAAGCTGACGGAGGTATTTCTGAGAAAAATGCCCATATTGCTTCAAAGGCAGGTACAGATATCTGTGTTTCGGGAACAGGCGTTTTCAAAGCTGAGGATACCGAAAAGGCTATCAAAGCTCTCAAAGAGGCTTGATAACTTCGCATTAAGATATCGCCGGGTAACTCACCTTTAACCAGAGATGCTGGTGATTTCCGGGTATTCAATAATTATAGAAAAGGACAGGTTCAGGCATAGTATTATGCCCGGTACCTGTCCTTTTTTTGCAAGCTGTGTGGAAATCACGCAAACAGTATTCAGTATCAGATGTTAATGATCTGATATAGACAACAGCTTTCCTACGGCGTTGTTTCCGCCGATCAGTATACCTCTTTCGCTTACTGCTGCTGCCCGGTATCTGCCCTGAGAAAAGAAGGAGCAGTATTCCATGATGATCCCGAATAATCTGCCGCTTCTGAAAATTCCGGGTATGATGAGATAATATATATTATCAGTTAGAACCAGACGACTTTTTTTTACTGAGATACCTTCGGCTTTGATGACGTTTATGCAGCTTAGCAGCTGTTCGATGGAATCAAAGCTGAAAATAAATGTGTCGCTGCGTTCCTTGAGATAATATATCCTGCCTTTCGATCTGCTGCCGAAGGTAATAAGGAAAATGCATCCGCTGTTGTATCTGGCAGCCTCGATTTTGAGCTTTTTGTCAGACAGATCAATTCCTGTGATAATCTCGGTTTCACATATGATCTTCCCGAGAAGACCGCTTCCCTGAACTGTGCTTTTTTCAAGACCTTCAAAGCTTGTATGGAATTGTTCAAAAAGCTCCTTGTCACCGAGGGATATCAGTATTCTGGAGCTGTCGAGCCGTTCGATATTCATGTTCAGACCTCCGCCTTGAGGATACTATGCAGCAGACTATTCCGATCTGATGCACAGGATCATGATTCTATATAGTACATAATATTAGAAAAAAACAATCTTTGCAATCATTAAATGCTGGTTTCAGTACCTGAAAATGGTAATGATTGATTTGCATAATAATTGTAAAGACGAAATAAATAGTATGTGAGGTCTTTGAGGGGAAAAATTACTTTTTAAAGACATAATTACTGAATCGAAATAAGTTAATTACACCATTATGAAATTTGCACAAAAAATTATCTTTGTATTCTGGTAAACAAACAAAAATGCAAAAACCTATATACAAAAAGATAAATTATGTGTATAATGTTAAGTAGAGAATTTTCGGTTTTTTGTGTAATTTTACAAAACTAATGGTTCAGTTAATCTGATGTAGTAATTATCCGACTTACTTTCCTGTTGAAATTATCCGCAGGAAAATGATAATAATGAAATTAAGTTACCTGTCTGTACCAAAGGAGTGTTTAAGTTGAAGAAAATGCTTGTAGCAGATAATATTGAAATGAATAAATCCATTATTCACGAAATATTTTCTTCTCATTATGAAATATTACAGACATCTGGCAGCGAGCTTGCATTCAAATTTCTTACGCAGTATAAGAATTCTATATCTATTATTCTTATTAGTGAAAGCATAGCAAGAAGCTTCAGCAGTAATATCGTAAAGACCCTTGAAAATCTGCATATTTTTGAAAATGTACCTGTTATTCTCATTCTTGACAGCGAAAGCTCAAGAATGAAGGCTGTTAATATAGATTTTCCTTTCAGTGATGTTGTTGAATCTCCGGTTGATCCCTTTGTGATTCAGAAGAGGGTGGCAAACCTTGTTGAACTATACTCACACAAATGTGAGCTTGAGGAGCTTATTGCCAAGCAGACAGCCAAGATTCTTGCGCAGAATAAGGCATTGAAGCTCCAGCAGAGAAAAATAAATGCTATCAATAATGATATGCTCGATACACTCAGTACGGTTATTGAGTACCGTGATGTTGAATCAGGCAAGCATATACACAGAATAAAGAAATTTACTGAGCTTATGCTCAGAGAGCTTGCACACAGATTCCCGGAATATAATATGACTGAGGAGAAGATAGATCTCATTGCATCAGCGTCATCGCTGCATGATATCGGAAAGATTGCTATTCCTGATTCTATCCTGCTCAGCCCGAGAAGACTGACCTATGATGAATTCAGGATAATGAAGGAGCATACAGTAAAGGGCTGTGACCTTCTTAATCAGCTTGACAGCGTTGAAAGAAACGAATACTTTACATACTGCTATGATATATGCAGATGTCACCATGAAAAATATGACGGTATGGGTTACCCGGACGGTCTGAAGGGCGATCAGATCCCCATATGGGCACAGGTGGTCTCGGTTGCAGACTGTTATGACGCCCTGACGAGTGACAGACCCTATAAGACTGCTTTTACACATGAACAGGCCGTTGAAATGATCCGGGCAGGTGCCTGCGGTGCTTTTTCCGATGAGATGATGGAATGCTTTTCTGCTGTATTGTCTGATTTCAAAAAGCTTGCCGCAGAATATGCAGATGTCAATCATATTGACAGCAGTGTGTCAAAGAAGGAAAAAAAGGAAAAAGCAGAAGAACCCGAAAAGTCTAACAGAGATATTTACAGAAAAATGGACAGGGAAGACCTTATCCAGACTATTGAAAAGCAAAAGCTTGAAATGCTCGAAGCAAGAAAGCGTGAAGATGATATACTCAACAGAATTTCGGATCATGTTTTTGAATTCGATCTGAAGAAGGATACGGCTGTTGAAAGAAAGGGCAGCTTTGAAAAGCTTTTCGGATATGCGCCGAAAAATTACAGCGAGGCAGTCATGCTTCTGGGAGAGATCGTTCCTGAAGAACACCGAAGCAAAATGCTCAGAACCTTCAGACGTGATAATGTTTACAAGGAAGCAAGAAAGGGCATAGAAAGAATAATTCTTGAATGTCCTATGAAGCTCGGCGGAGATATTTATACAGCAGTACGCTGTACCTGTGTACCGCTGCTCGGGGATAAAGAAATAGAAAGTATATTTTTCAGTATTCAGGCTCTTAATTACAGCAGTGTTACTGCCGGACTGGGCGAAATAGATACTGACAGGGATCCTGTGACCGGACTGTGGAATTTCAACGGTCTCAGAAATGAGATAGAGGATTTTATTGCACATACCGGTAAAAACGGCAGGCATATGCTGATGCTGATAGACATTGACGGCTTCCGGAGTATCAACAGACAGACAGGCTACCGTTTCGGAAATGAAATTCTCAAGGATATTGCAGAGGTGCTCAAACAGCAGTTCAGCGACAGTAATATCATAGGAAGGGTAGAGGATGATAACTTCATCGTTTTCCTGAAGGATTGCTCTGACCGTGATGAGAACCTTGAAATTGTTGACAGTATCTTCAGGAAGCTCCATAAAAGCTACACCTTCAATAACCGTACATATCCTGAGCTTTCGACCTGTATCGGAGTTAGTATGTTCCCGGCTCATGGAAGAAGGTTTGACGATATATTCGGAAATGCATCAAAAGCCGTTGATATCGCAAAAATCAACGGAAAGAATATGTATCTGTTCTATAATGAGAATATGCGTGAAAGCTGGGAGCTGAGCACAAATACTACAGGCTCAGAGCTTAATAAGGATCCTATTGAATTTGAAAGATATTTTGTTCCGGTCAAGGACAGTGTTTCCGGTGTCATCATGTCCTATGATATTGTAGAAACATCCTCTGAAAACGGAAGCGAATATGATTTCGATGAAATATATGCATCTCTTTACGGAAACGGAAATATTACTGCCGTAAGTCTTAATAGTCTCAGGAGAATTTTCTCTGTTATATATAAGCTTCAGTCTGAGGGACTTATGCTTCCTGTATTTACTGTGACAACCATGTTCGGAGGAAATGACGGGGAGATAGTTATAAAGGCAATGCAGGATATCCTGACATATTATACCATCGACTGCTCGAGGGTATGCATAAATCTTACCCAGGATATGCTTTCCGTAATGGATATGCGTCAGCTTGCGGAATTTACTGATTTTCTCAAAAGCTGCGGCTTTGAGCTTGGCGTATATAATGTTGGTCTTAATTCGATCAACACAAAGGTATTTACAAAGCATCTGTTTAACAGAATTACCTTTTCATCATCATTTATCAATGATATTTCCGACGGTCTTATTCCGGTAGAGATACTTACATACCTGATAGATTGCTTCACAGGGCTCGGAGCATACACATATCTTCCGATTGATACGGATGAATCTATGGTGAAGCTGATTCTGAAATGCACAGATCTTACCTTCGGTATACATTCTGCTGAATTTTTATGTGAATCTGACTTTACAGAAATGCTCAAAAGGGAGAAGCAGACTGATAATAAAGAGCTTCTTGCACTTGGCTCGGGAATTGAGACCTCGCTTGTTATGAGCGAAAAACTCTATGATGAGATACTTGAGCAGACAAGGTCATTTATTTTTGAATGGATACCGAGGCTTGATACGGTAAAATTCTCAGGCTCCTTTGAAAAAATGTACGGCTATGTTCTTCCTTCTTTTGAATTTGTGAAGAATATCAGAAGCTCAAAGCTTCTGCATTCTGATGATATCAAAAAGTTTCTGGAAAAGCTCAATATTTCCCGTTCGGAAAGCACTGACGCAGAATGTCTTGTCAGGATATATAATTCCTTTACAGATGATTACGTGTGGAACAGGGTTCATTTCGTAGCTATCAGAAATGCTGCCGGAATACCGACAAAGATCATGGCTGTATGTGCCGATGTCTCCGAGGAAAGACTTACCCTCAGTGATGATGAGCAGAGAAAGGATCGTACAGATTTCATTACAAATCTGTATAATAAAACAGCGGCTGAAAACAAGATAAGAAGCTTCCTCTTTGATGAGGGTATTTCAGGCAGTCATTCAATGCTTGTTGTTGAAATGACAGGATTTGAAAGAATGGAGGAGGAATTCGGAAAGCCTTTTGCAAATGCAGTGCTTAAGGAATCGGCATCAGCTATCAGAGAGCTTTTCAGAGATTCGGATATAATAGGCAGGGTCAATGGCTCGCAGTTCATAATCTTCATCAAGGGGCTGAACCGCAAGGAACTGCTTGAAGAAAAATGCAGGTCTATCATTTCTTCCCTTAGCAAAACATATAGTAACGGGGAAGAAGAAATGGCGCTAAATGCAAAGATCGGTATCAGCGTTTATCCGGAGGACGGTAATACCTATGAGGATCTTTATCAGGCTGCTGTTGAAGCCTTGTATTATTCAAGACACAGTCTCAGTTCTGATGCTACCTTTGCGCTTGAAAGCGGAACTATTCCGAAGCGTCTTACTGATTAGGAAAGCATAAATAAGGTCAGCGGGATTTATGTACCGCTGACCTTATTGCATACAATAGCTCACACCTGGAAAATAAACAGAAGAACAAAAAAAACAGCCGACAAACGGCTGTTTATTTTTTGTAAGTTATAGAAAAATTATTGAATCGAGCTGTCAAGATAATGCTCGAGTTCTTCCTCGTCTCTCCTCTGCTTTTCCTTGAAGATGAGAAACGCAGTAACTGCAGCAGTAATAGCAGCGATGCCGCCGATCACAGCAATAAGAACGGTGAAAAGTGACTTGTTCATGTGGTATACCTCCCTGAAATAATTCGTTGGTACGATTGAAAATAAGTAATCCGACATCATAAACAGATGATAAACCGGAATTACTAACCGACGATTAAGCTTAATAACAGTATATAGCTTTTTAACAAAAAAGTCAATATTATTATTATGGAATCATTGAATATTATTATTATGGAATCATTGAATAAATCATGCAGGATAATGCCGGACCAAAAATAAAAAGCAGAACCCTTGTCCTGCTTTTTTAAAATATCATATTGTAATGACGCTTATGCACCTGCATTGAGCTTGCGGGCAAGAGAAGACTTTCTTCTTGCAGCTGTATTCTTCTTGATGATACCCTTTGCAGCAGCCTTATCTATCTTTTTGATAGCAACACGAACAGCCTGCTCTTTATCGGCAGTATTGTTCTCAATAGCAGCGTTAGCCTTTTTGATATCGGTTCTCATAGCACTTGTAAAGGTCTTGTTGTTAGCAGTCTTGACTGCGGCTACCTTTACACGCTTTTTAGCTGATTTGATGTTTGGCATAGTTACACCTCCTTGCGCATTAATTGCGTACAGTTAATATTATCATTTATTCTCAAAAATTGCAATAGTTTTTTTAAAATATTTTTAATTATTATAAAATAATCTAAAAAAATATTGAATGTAATGTCAGTTTGTGATGTTTTTGTATGGATTTTTTATAAAAGATATGATAAAATATTATATCAGTGAAATACAGATCGGTCAATATCTTTTTTAATTGCAATTCGGGCTGGATTCTTATATATTTATATTTCCGGCTCTGTTTCTTTCACAATACAAATTCGGGAGGTAAAGCAAAGTGAAGCTTGGTTCGCTTAAGCAAATGAAAAAAAATCTGTGTCTGCAAACATTTTTGTGGGGAGCAGGATTATCCTTTCTGTTCTTTATACCGTGGATAATAGTTAATCACGGTTATTTTTTCTTTTATGGAGATTTTAATGTCCAGCAGATACCCTTTTATCAGATGATACATGACAGTGTTCAAAGCGGTAATATCGGCTGGAGCTATACGACAGACCTTGGAGCAAATATCATTGGTTCATACAGCTTTTATATGATCGGAAGTCCGTTCTTCTGGCTGACTATGATCTTTCCAAGCTCTGTTGTGCCGTATCTGATGGCGCCTCTTCTGATGCTGAAGTTCGGTCTGTCAGCAATGTGTGCGTATCTGTTTCTCCGCCGATATGTCAGTGAACAAAGATTTGCAATGTTCGGCGCACTCATTTATGCCTTTTCGGGCTTCGGAATATACAATATTTTCTTTAACCATTTTCACGAGGCTATGATAACCTTTCCGCTGATGCTTGCAGCTATCGATATGTATATTTATGATAACCGCAAGGGTTTAGTCGGAGCCTCTGTATTTCTCGCTGCTGCTGTCAATTATTATTTCTTTGCAGGTCAGGCTGTATTTATTTTCATTTACTGGTGCTTCAGAATGGCTACAAGAAGCTACAGGATGAAGCCGCTTGATTTTGTCAGATTTGCATTTGAGATAATTGTCGGCTTTCTGGCTGCCGGGATCGTTATCGTTCCTTCAATATTTGCAGTTATACAGAATTCCCGCGTCAACAACTTCCCGTACGGCTGGGGAGCAGTGGTTTATTCAAGCGAACAGAGATATCTGCATATTATCGAATCCTTCTTCTTCCCGCCGGATATGCCTGCATATGCTAATTTCACACCTGATTCCAATGCCAAATGGGCAAGCGTTGCCGGATGGCTGCCCTTGTTCAGTATGGTGGGAGTATTTACCTTCAGGAATCTCAGGACAAATAAATGGCTCAGAAAGCTGATACCCTTTCTGTTTGTAATGGCTCTCGTTCCGATACTGAATTCAGCCTTCCAGCTGTTTAATTCATCCTTCTATGCAAGATGGTATTATATGCTTACAATGATGCTGTCTCTTGCTACAATAATCTGCCTTGACAGGGAGGATACTGATTACAGACCGGCGCTGATAAAAACAGCTCTTATCACCGCTGCTATTACCGCACTGGTAGGCTTTATTCCCGAGGACTCGTGGAATGACAAGGGCAGCAAGCATGAGCTTGGACTTGAAAAATATACAGACCGTTTCTGGGTATGGGTAGCTATTGCATTTGTAAGTCTTGCAGCGCTTGTTATCGTGCTGTGCCTCAGAAAGAATAAAAAGCTGTTTATCAGAGTGACCTCTATTGTTTTGTCTGTGCTCATCGTGGGCTATGCAAATGTACTTATCGGAGTCGGTGTTCTTAATGCAAGCTATAAATATGACCATATTTATGGGGATGCAATGAAGAATAAGGGACTGTTTGATAAGGAACTCAAGGATATCAGGAACGTCCGTTCTGATTTCTATGAGGATATGGATAATATGGGAATGTACTGGCAGATACCTACAATACAGGCATTCCAGAGTATCGTACCGGGTTCCGTTATGGAATTCTATAAATCGGCAGATGTGGAAAGAAGCGTTGCTTCAAGACCTGAAACTGATGTTTATGGACTGAGAAGTCTTTTGTCTGTGAAATATCTGTTTGATTATTCTAAGGACAAAAAGAAATTCAGAACCTCAAGTAAATCCATGCAGATGCCCGGATGGAAATATCTGATGAAAAAAGCAGATTACCTTGTATATGAAAATAAATACTATATACCATACGGATTCACCTATGATGAATACATCACAAGAACTGAGTATGAAACTGTATCTGAATCTGACAGACATCTTCTTCTTTTGAAGGCTATGGTCATTGAGGACGATCAGGCAAAGAAATTCAACGATGTTCTCAAGCACCAGAAAAATGTCAAGAACTATGAATATACGGAAGAACAGTATTTTAAGGACTGTGAAAGCAGAAATGAACAGGTGTGCACTGATCTGAAATTTGAAAATAACCGTTTCAGTGCAAAATTCGAGGCAGGAAATTCATCCGAGCTTGTATTCTTCAGCATACCATATGAGGACGGCTGGAGCGCACAGGTCAACGGAAAGCCTGCGGATATTGTAAAGGTCAATGTAGGCTTCATGGCTGTAAAAGTGCCTGCAAACAAGACCTCGGAGATAGTATTCAGCTATTCAACACCGGGTATCGGACTTGGTGCGGCAGTTTCTGCGTCAGGAGTGATCCTGTACACGGTATATATGATCGTATGGAAGGCTCCTAAAAGAAAACGCAGCGTATATATGGCATATATTGAGGATGACGAGCTTTCTGATACCGAAACAGATTACTATACTGAGGAGCTTCTTGAAGATTACGAAGAGGATGCAGCTGATGCCGAAAAGGTCACAGAGGAAAACCAACAGACTGATCCTCAGAAGAACGAAGAACCTGAGACGGAAGAAAAAGGAAATCCGACAGCTTCTGATGAAAATGATAAGCAAAGCGATAAAAAATAAAAGCTGATGAAAACTAATACCCCTTGGCGGATGCTGAGGGGGATGGTTGTAAAGGAGATGTATCAGGATGAAAAATGCTTGGATAGCTGTACGTAAAGCGGTATTAGTATTATTAATGGCAGCTGAAGGCTTCTGGGTGATTATGTGGGTTATTAATGTTCCTATCTCGTTAACATCCAGCGGCAGCGTACCTATCAGTTACAGTGCAGGTTTTTTACTTCTGGGAATATGGATGATAGTTATTTCAGCCAATCAGTATGCAAGAGTGGGGAAAGGTGAGAAGTCCCCACTTATTACCGGCTTTTTTATGAAGGTGTATGCTGTATTATTGGTTCTGAATATATTATTTCTTATGGATGGAAATATTGGTGCAGGAATTGTTTTTTCTATATTCAATGTTATTATAGCTATCCTGATAATATTTTTTCGCAAAAAACGCAGGAACTCCGTCTCAGCAGCCGATAACAGACCCTTGCCGCCTGTCAGGAATTATGCTCCTTCTGCGGATAACAGAGCTATACAGTCTGTCAGAAACTATTCTCCGGCACAACAAGATAAAAAGTCGGTGAATGATATTGCGCTTATGCAATATTGCGAACGTTTTGATAAAAATAAAGATCAGCCGGGAGGATTAACCTACGATGATAATATGAGGATATCAGTATATACTGCGACTCCGGCTGCTTATTTTGCTGCATGGTTGCTGAAAAACGGTTTTTTTAATGAGAGCTTTCTTCAGAATCCGGATGTAAAAGCGGCTGCACAGCAGGTTACAGGTGAGCAGCTGTCCCCGGTAAGCTTCCTTGAGAAATTCAGTAGATCTGAGCTGAGGGAGGGGGATTTAAGATACGAAATAATCAGATTTGTCCGTTATTACTACTCTGCCGGAGATATGCGAAGCTTCAGCATTTATAACAGACCATATTATTTTGATTACTATGAGTTTGCTGCTCTGTCCGGCGGATACTATTATTGCAGCGATTTCACCTGGGAAGCGTATCACAGGCTTGAAAAGAGAATAAATGAGGTATATAAAGAATATATGGAGACTGCGTCCTTTGATCCTTCTCTTTCAGATGTTGAAACCGTAGGAGATTACAAATGGGGTCTTTTTGACTGTCTTATGCCCGTCAGAGTTATGAATCATGCTGATGAAAGTGATATGGAAAGCTGTGAGAATATACTGTCGGCAATGAACGTTGATGGTTGCAGAGCACTTTGCAAAAGGATAATAAGCAGTTATAAAGATGATTTTGAGAGTGATGCCGACGAATATTCAGAGGTGATGAAGCATTGTGCCTTTGATGAAATGATCGTATTCAAGAGGAATGAAGGACACAGCGCATTTATTATCTGCGGTGAGCTTGATTTTGACGAGCATGGAATAGCGATAACCTTTATAGATAATCAGATAATATCAATTTATCAGCGGATGGATATATCGCCGCCATTTTCTGCTGAAAACATAATGAAGTATAAGCTTGCAATGTCAGCAGCTGATGCACATACCGATGAGATAAAGGATCAGAACGACCTTGATAAGGCAATAAGCAGCGGACGGGTCGAATCT
Organism: uncultured Ruminococcus sp.; assembly: GCA_902764235.1. Taxonomy (GTDB): domain Bacteria; phylum Bacillota; class Clostridia; order Oscillospirales; family Acutalibacteraceae; genus UBA1213. The sequence goes on along the minus strand of CACWVH010000029.1, from coordinate 1,931 downwards.
GTCAGGGTCATCGGGGAAAATGGAGAGGAAGCTGATACATATGTATGTCCGTATGCAGCTGATATTGTAAGAAGAAGTCTTATTATGTCCCGGTGCCTGATATCAAAGGGAGCAAAAAATGTACGTCATGAATGTAAAGCGGAGTTCAGCGATAAAAAGCTTATTCCGGATGCTCTGAGACTTGCGATTTACGCTGATGACAGGAATTTGCCGGTATATTTTGAATGTCTGGAGCTATCGTAATATCTGTCCCTGACCATGGCTGCAATATTGCTCTGAAAACGGTAAAACAAAGTATTGAGACGTTAATTGTGGGTTAAGCGGCACGCCGGTATGTGTAAAATAATTCTGGGAGTTTTAAAGCAGAAATGACGTCAGCGGTTCAGGCTGAATAAGCATGGCGGTGCCCAGGGAAACTTTTTAAGGCTGACTAAGCCGTGAATCAAGGATCCAGCGTCGTTAGTGTAAAATAGTTCTGTGACGTCAGCAGTTCAGGCTGAAAAGGCATGGCGGTGCCCGGGAAAAACTTTATCAGGCTGACTAAGCCGTGAATCGCGACACCGGCGGCACGCCGGCGCCGGTTGATTTTTATGGATGATTGTGATAATATATGAGAGAAAAGAGTTATAGGGTATTGTGGAGATTGATCCGCTGCCTTTTTTAAAAGAATAAAAGACAGGAGCTGAAATAATGTCGGTAGTATATTTTGTAGTGCCATGCTATAACGAGGAGCAGGTGCTGCCGGAAACAGTAAAAAGACTGACTGAAAAGATAAATGAATTGGTAGCCGGGGGACTTGCTTCGGAAAAAAGCCGGGTGCTGTTTGTTGACGACGGCAGCAAGGACAAAACATGGGAACTGATAGAGAAATACAGTGCGGAAAGCAAATATATAGGCGGAGTAAAGCTGAGCAGAAACAGAGGACACCAGAATGCACTTCTTGCAGGACTTATGACTGCAAAGGGTAAATGCGACTGTGCGATCTCGCTTGATGCTGATCTTCAGGATGATATCGGAGTTCTCGATCAGTTTGTAAAAAAATATCAGGAGGGCTGTGAGGTTGTATACGGCGTAAGAAGCAGCCGTGATAAGGATACAGCTTTTAAGAGAGGGACTGCACAGGGTTATTATAAATTCATGGCTATGCTGGGGGTTGAGATTGTCTATAATCATGCAGATTATCGTCTTCTTGGCAGCAGAGCGCTTGAGGCACTTTCAGAATACAGGGAGGTCAATCTGTTTCTCAGAGGTATTGTTCCGCTTATCGGCTTCAGAAGCGATTATGTTTATTATGAAAGAAGCGAAAGGTTTGCCGGAGAGTCGAAATATCCTCTCAGCAAGATGCTGAAATTTGCTGTTGACGGTATAACCTCGTTCAGCGTCAAGCCGTTAAAAATCATTTCAAATTTAGGAATAATCATATGCCTTCTGAGCGTAATATTCTTTGTATACGCCCTTATATTGTTTTTCAGCGGCAGCAGTGTTGCAGGCTGGGCTTCGATCATGTGTTCTATATGGTTTCTCGGAGGACTTCAGATGCTGTGTATCGGGATAGTAGGAACATATGTGGGAAAGATATACAGTGAAAGTAAGCACAGACCAAGATTTATTATCGATAAAACAATAATAAGGAAGTAAAAGATACGGAATTTAAACAGACCTGCCGCTGCATATGCTCGGCAGGTCTGAAAAATAAGCCGGAAAATGTAAAAACATAAAAAATAAAATTCGTATAAACTGATGATTTTTAACTTTTACACCTGAATCCGTGAAACTCAGTATTGATTGTTCTTGAAAAAAACAGAGATAATGCATTTTTTATGCATTTCAGGTTTTTAAGGAAGCACTGATTAAATCCAGTGCCTGTATTGCGTCAGCAATTTTTTCGTCAGGTTGTGCAAAAAGACCGCAGGCAACCTGACGGTTGTCAA
>CACWVH010000028.1 GCA_902764235.1 uncultured Ruminococcus sp. | reverse complement strand
TTCATCGGGAATAAAGCTCTTGTATTTCGTGCTGTCCCATTCTCCTCCAGCGTATGCCAAACCGTCAACATCAAGACTGTATCTTCCGAACATACAGCCTACAGCATAGGAAATAAAGCTGCGTATATCACGCTGTAAATCAGCCTTGCGGACTGTAACATCTTTGTCCTCAACTTCGGGTGTCAGTTCGTCCTGCAAGCCGTAGATGTCAATGAATATGCGGTTGAGTTCTTCTTCATTGGCTTTTAATGCTAACCAACGTGTTTCAGCTAAGATTTCCCACGCCATGTATGTATCTCTTATTGAATATGAATTAATAGGCACAAATCCCGTTTTTGTTTTGAATACTACCAGCGGATGTCTCTTAAAATCCCAGCTCGTTTCAAAGCTGTCCCAGTCGGCTTTGCTCAGGGATATGTTTTCTTCTACTGTTTCGTTTATAGTGGTCGTGGTTGATTGGTCAGAGGGAAAAACCACAGGAGTTTTTCCAATATCTCCTGGTTGAAAGTTTAGTGTTGGGGACAAAGCTAAAAAGAATTTTACAAGTGAAGTATTTAATAAACCACAAATATAATTTATATTATTATTTGCAAACAAACAGCAGCCACCATTATCAAATAGATAGCCGTAGTAAAATCTTCTAATACTAAATTGTGCAGAAGTAACTGTACTCCATGTCAATCCATCATGAAAATAATAACTTTTATTTCTTAAATTTGAACCTTTGAAATTTTTTAAAGCACTTCCATCACAGCCCCAATTTAACAAATATTCGCCATTACCAAACCATCTTCTAAAAGAGCCACCTTTATTGTATGGATACCACTTTTTTATATAATCACTTTCTATTAAAGGTTTGTTTTTAGGATAAAACATCAGATTATTGTCTACTTCAAACCAAAGCCTTAAAAATTTGCTATTATCTCCTGTATCAATTCCTTTACATGGTTTTGATATATCAGAAATTGTTTGGTTAGCATAAAGGTCAAACACTTTCTCACTCACCCAATAAGCCACCGGCGAGCCGGGGATTTTGGAGAAATTGTCTGCGTTGGCGGTGTAGTTGTATTTGCCCGAAAGGAACATTGTGCTTTTTTCGTTTTCGCTTTTGCCGTCAATAAGCCTTGCATAAGTGCCGAAATAGTCTTTGATATGCCGATTGATATTGACAAATGCAGTTGTCTGAACGACCTCGCCGTTTATTTCGTCAAAGGCTCTTGCGCCTAAATGCGCCATATTGACAGTTGTGCTGTTTTGCAGTTTTTTTCTGAGCTTTTCATAGCTTGAAAGGAACATCCATGCGTGTTGTGTTATCATAGCATAGTAGCCGTCATTCTTTACAAAAGCTCCGCACTTTTCAATAAACACCGCAAACAAATCGGACTTGCTGTCCGCATAATATTTCTTTATATACGCATCTAACTTCGGGCTGAAGCCGCCACCCATATACGGCGGATTGGTGCAGACAACATCGTATCTACTAACTATAATCTTTGCCGGACGGATAAGGGCAGGGAAGTCTGTGCGGATGCCGACCTGACGGATAGTATCAAAGATGTTGTCATAAACCTTATCTTTGTCAATGATCTCATTGCACTTTTCTTCGAGCTGTGCGAGTTCATCGGCGGTGATTTTCAGATTGAGGATACTGCCGTATTCCTTTGCGTCGATAAATTCATCATAGAGTTTTCGGGCTGTTTCTTTCAGCTCTCCGAACAATTCAAGATAATCGGGATTGATATTGTTGCTCTCTTTGATAGAACAAAGGTTAGGACGGATACCACGACCAAGAAAACGGCGGTCATAACTGCGAGCTTTCATCATCACCGCAAAATAGGCAAGCTGTGCCGCACGATCATCAAGCTCAAGACCGTACAGATTGTTTTCGACTATCTTTTGTGCAGCGTCACGCTCGGTATAGCCCTGACTTGTATATATCTGCATAAACACATCAAAGGCATAAACAAGAATAAGGAAGGTTATTTCCTCGATAGAAGTCTGAGCTTTAGACTTACGCATTTCAAGGAGCTTTGTCTGAACATCATCGCTTTGCTCTGCTTCGGAAAGATAGTATTTCCATTCGCTTTTTAAGTCAGTATCAGGCTTTATATCTGTCCAAGTTCTGCCGAGCGAGTTTTCTACCATATAGCGTACTATCCAATCGGGTGTAAAAAGCTGTGTAGCAGCAGGAACATCCTCTTTGCGTATTTTCTGACCGGACGGACGGGAGAAAACCTTGTCCTTCGGCTCGGTATTGTAATACTGATACAGCCAGCCGATGATCTCGACCTGACCTTCCTTTTCAATATTGAAATCGTCCTCCGGTATGTCGTGTACAAGATGATAAACAATGCCGTCCTTGTCGGTGAAGCTGACATTCAGCAGAAGCTCTGTATAGTCGTTTGTTTTTTCAAAAAGCTCCGGCAGAATTTCATTGAGCTTATTGCACTGCCTGATAAACATAAACTGAAACAGCTCATCCGATTTGCTGTGGTCTTTCAGTTCGTCAATATAGTCCTTTTCTGCGTCCGTGAATTCAATGTCGGTATCAAAAGGACTTGTTACAAAATCCGGCTCTGCCTTTGCAGGATTGTCAGAGGACAACACACGCATACGGCTCGGCAGATAGTCATTGACCTCCATAAACCGTACAGCGATAAGGCGGTTAAACCAAGTGTATGCCACTTCCTCAATAACAGCATCAAAGGCTTCTGTAAATGGAAGTCGCTTTGCTTTGATAGCTGCAACAAGTGATCTTCTCTGCTCAATAGCCGTCTTGCCCTCCAATTTTACAGGCTGACTTGTACCTATATCAAATATCTGCAAATCGTCCGTTGACTGCGGAAGCGGCTCGGCAATACCTTTGTCGCTGATGCCCAAAAGTCCGGCTTTATATGCGATTTCGCTTCTTAACTTATTTCTCGCCCATATAGCGAAGTTCTTTATTGCAGTTTTATTCATCGTTCAATTCCTCCATCAGAATTCAACATTTATGATGGTATCATCTTCAAGCTCGCACTGGATTTTTAATCTCAGCTCAGCAAGATAACGGTCAATATCGGCTTCGCTTTTGATTTCCCAAGAACTGTACGGACTTAAAGATTTGATGCTTACATTCCTACGCCTTCTTTGTATGGGTGCTGGAGCAACAGGCTGTTCCTGTTCTTCCTTTTGCTGCTCGGCTGCAAGCTGTGCAAGTATCTTGTTTTCTTCTGCATTTATTTCATTAAGCAGACGGATTTTCAGTGCATCTGCTTCATAACTGATGCTTTTGAGAGTAGCAATATTGTTGCAGCTTTGAGCTTTGTTTTTCAGTGCCTCAAAACCCTTGATAACCTTGTCAGAGAATTTATCCTTGCAGTGTGTCTTGTTCAGTTCTTCAAATACTCTGTCACGGTCAGTCTGTATAGCTTCAAGAACAGGAGCTTCTTCTGCTTCTACCAGACGCAGATGTGCATTGATAAACTGATCGTTCAGTCCGGCAAGATTAAAAATATCACTATATGGTGTTTGCTTATGAAGAATAGCTTTTATCTGCTTTACGGTTTCTTCGATCTCACTATCTACAATATAGGTCTTACTGTCATCGTAAATACCCATCAGCATTACAGATTTATCCCAAAGTGTTTTCTGCTCTCCGGCAAAGAATTTCCTGACAGGCTCATAATCCTCTGCAAGATCGCAAAAATCATCAAGCTTTGAATCAACAAAAGCAAAGAACTCCGCAGGATATTTCGTGTCAAGCACATCTATCAGAAGCATTTTGCCATCTGTAATGACTTTCTTTCCGGGATAGGCAGGCTGATTTTTGTATTCTATCTCTAACTTTTCAAACTCGTTTTTAAGAGTTCTTGCACCGGACATAAAGCTGCTCATAATGCTATCATCATCTTCACCAAGAGTAATACCAAACTCAAGTTCTTTCATTACAGTGCGTACAGCTTTTTTCTGCTTTTCATTTGCCTTGACACGCTTTTCTATCATCAGCTTTTCAAGGTATTCTTTTCTTGTAATGTAACGAACAATATCATCAACTGATTTTGACAGCAGAGAAACAGCTTCGTTATTGACATAAAATGCAATTTCCCCGTCCTTGAAAAGTCTTGCAACAAGCCACTGCACATCAGCTTCGATAAAACCATAAGGCGGTGCAAGAAAACGCTCCGTTATGGTTTTCATTGATGTTTTTGTATGACGGGAGGAATTACGGGCAATAAAATCTGCTACTTCATTTAAAGCAAGTTGATTGGGTGTAGCTGTTTTACCGTCAAGAGTGATCTGATTTTCTCCGTCACGGATAATAGCTCTTATATCACTGTCGCTGACTGCTGTGTCAATATAGTTATGCTTGTTATATACTACTGATACGAGCCTGCCCATTGCTTCACTGATACGGGAAGCAGCATCCTTACTGTTGGGCTGTATTCTGTCGCCGTTGACAAATATATCTGCTCTTTCAAGTGCCTCTTTCAGGAATAATACAGCTTGTTCTTTATGCTCACGCAGTTCAACACGCTTATCACTGTTAATTTGTTCATATTTTGCTGCTGTTCTGCCTGCATCACCTGTCAGGAAATTTTCTATTTTCAGCGACATTGCAAATTCCTCAAGAAATGCACTGTCATCAGGCAAAACAACAAGTACACTTGTACTTTGTCCTGAAAGCAGCCGCAATGTTGTTTCGTCGCTCAACTCATCACTTGCAGGTGTCAGGATTTTCAGGGTAAGCGGATAATTCTGATTGGTGCGATAAGGTCTGTTATCAACAAAACGGTTAAAGCCATAAGAATATCTGCCACGCAGTTCGGAGGAACGATATTTGCTTTCGCTGTAAAGTCTGTCAAATATGGTTTCTGAAACCTTTGCTGTTATTTCTCTCGGCTCAACAGGCTGACTATTGATCGCTCTGTTGATCTCCTGCTCCTCGTTTGTCAGGAAAACATAGGTATTGTTGCTGCTTTTCTGAACAAGTGTCTGTCGCTCAAGTCTTTTCAGGGCTTCTTCAACCTTCTGCTTGAGTTCCATTCTGTCCTCGTTTATATCCGATACCATAAGGCTTGTAATGTTTTCTACTGTAGCTCTGATCTCCTTGACATACTTTATCATAAACAGGATTTTGAGTACATTTACATCAAAACAATCCTCGTTATGGTCAGGATTAAGCTTATCGTTGCCGAGTGCTTTTATGATCACTCCGCTATGTGAGTGGTCAATGAATTCTTCCAAAGCATTATAAAACAGATGGAACGGTACTATCGCACCAAGCTCCTTGTTTCCGAGCTTCATTGCACTTTCTTTGAATAACGCAAGCATTGAACGCTCACCATCGGCAAGGTGCTTGCCTGATGCACCGTATGTACGAATAGCAGTCAGAACGGAGCCAAGCAAATTAAACTGATAGGGGACAAAGGGATAAGTTACAGCAAAGTCCTCTCTGCTGCTATACAGCTTCTTTTCTGCTTCATCATTAAACAGTATCAGATTTTTGATAACTGTAGCCTTATCATCATACAGCAAAGAAAGAGCCGTTCTTCCTGCTTCGTTCTTTTCGAGTATTCTTTTACGGATAACCTCTGCAACATCAGCAGAAGAAAGAGAAAGTCTTGTATCAAATCGTCCCTGAATTTTTGAGAAGTCACGACCTTTGACCTTTGTAACAGAATCAATATCCTGCTGGCTTGTTACAATAACCCAAGTCTTACCTCCGCAGGCAGTACCTAAATCTTCTGCAACAGTCTGTAAATTCAGCATCAGATCGCTGTTATCTCCAACATACTGACCGATCTCATCAACAAGAAAAATCAGATGATGGTTGTTTCCTTTGGATTCAATATACTTTCTGACAAGCTCCGCAAAACGCTCAATACTGAGTGCATAAGGTTCAGTTGCTTTTTCGCACCAATTACGGGCAGCTTCTTCACTCATAATGCCTACTGTGGTCAGTGTTTCAACTATCTCGTCCTGAATAAAGTCAAATTCATCTCTTTCTTTTTCCCATTCATTACCCGTGATCTCGCTGAATTTTGCCTTAAAGATGTCATATTTGCCGTTATCGGTAAGTCTGCGTTCAAGATCGGCAATATGAGGATATGCACCGCAAAAACCGAGCTTTTCATTAAACACTTTCAGAAAAACCGAAAGGATCGCTTCCTTATCCTTTTTTCCGGTACTTTCACTTTTTGAATCAATATTGAAAAGGATAACGGTAGAGGGAGTGCTTGCAGCCAATTTCATATCAGCCAAAACCATACTGTCAGCGATTTTGTTGCCCTTTTCAAAGTATTCTATTGCAGGAATACCGTCCGCAGTTTTATTTTCAAGGATATATGAAATGATTTTGAGGAAATGAGATTTACCACTGCCAAAGAAGCCTGAGATCCATACACCCATTTTATCAGTATGACCGATAATACCTTGCTTATAGTTTGAGAAAAATGTTGCAAAGTGCTTCTGCAATTCTCTCGTTACAACATATTCTTCAAGCTCCTGCTTGACATTTTCGTTTCCTTCCTGACCAACCTTTATAACACCTTTAAGATTACGGTCAATGGATTTTTCAAATATGCTCCTGATGTTCATACTGCTCCTCCTCAAACAAGTCTGAAAGCACGATAGTAATTATCGTCCTTTATTTCATCAAATAACACCAATTCCTGTCCGTCATAACTGCCCGGATAGAATAAGACTACCGGAACATTATCAATAACAAGATGTAAATTATTAAGGACTGTATGTGAACGAATGATAGGATAACACTTGCCAATACCTGTAATAAAGATGATTGCTTTTTCAGGTGTATGCTCCTGTATATAGTGAACTATCATTCCGTCAGTTGAATTGACCTTCATCATATTTGATACAGCACGACTTACCTTTTCAAAACCGTTTTTCTTTTCCATAGCATAGCATTTTTCAAGATATTTCTTGTTATCAAGTATCTCAATCATAATGTCGTATAGATCGAAAACAATGATTTTATATTCATCGCTGCTGCTCACACTTTGTTTATACATACGGTCAACCTGTTCTCTGACATACAATTCCTTTTCAGCAGGATAGTCAAAGATATAATAACCCACTTCATTTCCAAGTCCTCGATTTTCACGGAATTTCGGACTGTTTATCTTTTGTTTAAGCAGATCAAAGCGTTCTTCTATTTTGCCCATATCAATACTCTCCTGTTATAGCTTTAATAATCGCTGTTTCTCCGTTGCGTTTCAGATAATTTTCCAAAGCAATATCAAGAAGCGGTGGAGTTATCAGCTTTTTCTTATCTACAATTTCAAGCAGGTTAGCTTCTGTCATAAAGTTAAAATATGCGGATTGAACTCGTTTTTTTGTCTGATCTTTCCAAGCAAGTACATTGTCATCCTGTGTTTCCTTGTGATTGAAAAAAATCTTTCCGTCTGATAATTCAAGTGTTTTTTCTCCGAGTATGATCTTATCTCTGTAAACCTCATAAAGAAATTCAAAAAACAATCTGTCCCCTCTGAGAACAGCAATAAGATTGATGAGCTTTTGTGTAGCAAGATCGGAAGAAAAAAACAAGTCCGACAATTCCTTTTCTACTAATGACACTCTATTTATCAGATAACCGTATATTCGTTTTGCTCTGTATTCATTAGGAGCACCAAACAGGTTTTCTTCAATTACTCTTTTTTTCATTTCATCAGGTTCACAGTTTTCTCTCTTTAATTTCAAAAGCTGTCTGAACTCATTAAACCAAAATGATTGTGACATTATTCCTGCCGAATAATTCTGCTCTATCATATTTCCACCCTTTCAGGTTTGTGATTTCTGTTAATATATTATTATAGCATATTGTAGAAATAATTGCAAAATTTTTTCTGATTTTTGTGTACAATATATTGTATAACGAACGATAATTTTCAAGAGCAGAACAATCTGTGTTGAGATAGTGCTAAATGCTTTCAGAACTTTTTTCCAAGATACTGATGATGGTTTTTGCAATTCTGATCTCCGCACACCTTTTCATATTTGCAGCAAAGCCGTGAGCTTCGGGAGGATCAGCGACAAATTCTTTCAGATCTTCAAGCTCCATCGGAGTATCAAGCCTGAACACAAAACCCTGATTAAGAGCTACAAGGTATCCGTCTTTTTTTCCCCATCCGTCCGTAACACTAAAATAGCAGAGCTTATCATCTGTCAGAAATACTCTCTCGGAGCCGCCGATTTTTCCAATACAAACACAAGGCTTTTCAGCATAGAATTTGTCATACAATGCCGATTCAGAGAACTGCACTCCTCTGAAACGGTCATTGATACTGACATCACCGCTTTTTTGGCAAATTTCGTAAATCTCGTTCTGGTACTCTTTTCTTTTTGACAACATAATTATGTCCTCCTATTATTTTTTCCATAAGAGAGCATAAGAAAAACACCCATCGTTACCGACAGGTGTTGAACTTCAATATCACCCATCGATCAAGCTTTAGCACCTTACCTTCCGGCAGGTTGCTGTGCGGTCATAGGGCTTGTCCCTCACGCACTCTTTATGGTTTGTAAATCCATAGTATCATATTATTTTTGTATTTGCAAGAGTTTTTTTATGCTTATGGCGTACTTCTGAGAATTAGCCCTGTAATATAACTAATTGCTTCCCTGTCTGAAAGTGAAAACTGCTCTTTGAGTTCTGCTGCAATAAGAGAAAAGTATTTTTCATCAGGAAGGTTTTTCGGACGGCGATTTTCGCTTGTAAGGGTAAATATAGGATGATTATCCTTTATGCCGATGCAATATATTCTTCCATACCAATTTGCCGACTTTCCTTCCATTTTCTGCAAATCCAATAACTGAGAATAATTGATTTTATACAGTTTCATATAAGTTGTCCCATCTGTTTCCGGATCAAAAAATGCAACACCCTTTCCGTTCCAAGAACTGCTGCTATTTCCGAAATACATCTCGCCACTGACCGTCAAATAATCAATTCCTTTGAAATATGATTTATCACCGCAGCCTGAATAGGTTTTGTCATTCAATTCGCAAATACCGCCTTCGAGATAACAAAGAAAACGCTTTTCCGAGAGATTTGAGCCATAGCAGGCATACCAAATGTTTTCCCTTTCGTTTTTACCCCATTCAGTGCGTACTATTTTTTTGTTACTGATATTTCCTCGATATACATAAACAAACGCCGAGACGATTTCTTTGTCATTTATAACAGTAACAGATTTCCTGTTATACAAGCTGCCTTTGCCTTCATATCGGTCAAGCTCTGCTAATAGAGAGCTTTCCACTGCGTAAACTTCTCCTACAACTTTTTCTCCGTGTTTTTCTTTGATACCCGGATAAGCACCAAAATCATACATTGCATAGTCGTTTAACATAAACTTGCCACAATACTGCGAGCCTTCGAGCATTTTGTTTGCTCTTTGTTTTTTCATCAGCGTACCATAAACAAACAGCCTCACCTGATCGTTCCTGATCCCTCTGAGTCTTTGCATAATCAGGGCTGCCCTGTCGGTCATAGACCCATGAAAATAGTCTTTTTCAAACTTATTTTCCCTCAAGCCGTACTCAAGCTGCTCAACAGCCTTGAGGATCGCTTTGTTAAACTCCGGGGCAAGCTCGGGGAAAGCCTTGATAAAATCCATGACCCTCGCCTGAGAAAAAATATCCATAGCATCAAGAAAACCCACTGTACTGTCATAGCCGTGACCGCTGAAGTTCCTCCCGGTACACCCGTTAAGCCCTCTGCGGAAGGTCTCTCTGATGGTTTTGCCGTTCATAAGAGCAGGATATTTCAAAGTAGCATATATCATTATCCCGCAGGCAAGATAAGTCGGAATGTAAAGATATACTACACGAATATCTGACGGAGCATTTGTTGTCGGAATAAGAGAATAGAATTTTCGGTCCGGCACATCCGGAAATTCGATAAAGCCCTCTGCAAGCTCCCTTATGATCTGCTGTAATTCTGTTTTGCTTTTGTTCTCAGTAGTCACTGAATGAAGCAGGCTTCGCAGTTCTCTGACTTTTCTTTCTTCGTTTTTCATAGTGATCTTCTCCTCGTATAAAGTATTCAGCAAGTTTTACCTTACTGTGTCTTTATTATATTGAAAAAAAAGCAGAGGGTACTGGAAGGTAAACTTCCAATACCCAAGGTATCAAACCAATTCTATGTAGCTTACATTTTCTTCGATAAAATCTATACTTTCAGACGGTTGTTCTGCTGAAATGGCTACATAATGGTTTTTCGATATTTGAATTTTTTGATTATTCAGTTCTATTGTTTTTCCATCCTTGACCAATTCAATATTACATCTTCTGCTACCCTTGCACGCTATCGACAGCAGTTCTGAAACAGAAGAAACATCCATATCACGCTCTTTGACAAACCCTACTATATGACCTCGTTTTATCAAATACTCGATTCTATCAATGAAATCACTCAATGTTGGATTATTAGGAAAAAAATTCTTTTTGATTCGTTTTTTGCAATAATCCGAAAGTTGCAGCCATATATCTGCACCAATACCTATTGCAATATCACTCCCTTCGTTTTGAGCAAGAGAAGAAAGCAAAACAGCAACCTGTGTTACATTGGGCAGCATCACTAATGGATTCACTGTGTTTGGAGTATAGTATAGTTTACTGTTGTCAGGCTGTCTGATTTCTTTTATTTCTACATTTACAGCATATCCACCAATTTTCAGAGCTTCATCATTTTCTGTTGCCTTTGACCGCTTTAATGATGGAGAGAGTAAGCGTAGATCTGTCTGTATTGTTTTTTCGCTGACACCGAGATTTTCACTGAGTTTATTTTTCGATTTACCATCACGAGCCTGAAGTTCATGCAGAAGCTGTATTGTTTTATCTGCATAGACATATTTTGCAAATTTATAAGGCTCATCCATTTTTTCACCGAAATATTTTGCGGCATTGTTAACCCACTGATTAAAAAATGGAATAATAACTTTTTGTTTATAAATTGGTGATGCTGTATGAGAAGATAAATAAATCTCTAATAAGGAGCCAAAACTTATATATCCATTGATTAAGTATTCATTTTTCTCCGTATTTCTTAATCCATCCTCAATAATAGATTTGAAACACACGGAGTTATCGCCATTTCCATTCCAATATTGCTCAAACAATTCAGGATCTGGAATTGTTTCTCTCAAACATTTTTCTGCTGTTATTGCAGGCATTGTTTAATCACTCCAATCATCACAATGTTCGTTATAATAATCTTCTGCGTCCTCAAAATCATAAAAGTCATCGTAATGATCTTCGTAGAAGTCCTCTGCCTGACAATAATCCTTAGCATTGAATTCGTCGTATTCTGATGATGAAGATCGGCTTCTATTACTGTAGCCTGAGATTGAATTCTGTGGATGACTGTTTTCTATTTTTGAGGAACTTCTTGGTCTGGAACTTGTTATAGAAGAATATGAGCTTCGACTTATACTGCCTTTGTAAGAGGAATTGTTTTTGGAAGATGAATTACCTATCTTACCAATGATGTAAAGCACCAAAAAAGCTATAATAATACCAACAATGATTTTGCCGGATGAACTATGACTTTTGGAATAGTTAGTGCCGCAGGAAGTTTTGCTGTAAATATTGTAAGCAATAAAATCTTCGTCAGGAGTGGTCTTTCCATCATTATTGAAATCAAACATTACTAACACCTTCCTCTATGGTCTGTTTTCTAAATTATAAACCATAGTAGCTTGCAAGTCAAATTTCACCGTTCGATAAAATGTACATATACTGTTTTCAAGCATCAAGTGGGACTTCAAGTCCCACATAAACAATCAACAGCAGCAAGTCAGAACAATCCACTGTTCAATACTTGCTGCTTTTGTTTTATACGCTATGTACCAACACTCTTATATGAAGTCGTTGAATATTGTAACCGCCTGCCGTAATGCTCTCTACACAAGCGATACCCTCTTTACCGATAACCGTTCCATTCAGGACTGTAAAGCCGTCTGTGCCAACAGTAGCACGAATGTCACTCCAATCTGTTATCTCTCCTGTAATTTTGCGTACACGGTAAATCAGGTCTATAATCAGATTTTCGGCTGACTGAATATTGTCATCGTGTATCTGTTCGTCAGACTTACCCTTAAACACCACATCAGCGTGGGTATATTTTCTTGAAAATTCCTTGTAATCAAGTTCTCGGTAATCTGCCTGTATTCTGTCCCTACGCTCAATATCCCATTTATCCCATCGTTCTACAAGTTCTTCTTGCAGTCCTTTCAGTACATCAGGCATATCCGTGATCAGTACGGTGACACGCTCTACAAGCTCTGTGAGCTTGTTTCTGTACTCAGTAAGGGTGAGTGTCGTTTCAGTAATCTCACGCTCTAAACGGCTTATATCGTCTGTATAATGCTCTATATCCCATTTCAAAGTCAGAGCTTCGGAACTGTCTGAATTGACAAGACCTTTTGCTTCAATAAGCTGTTGCTTTTTGGTTATCAGAGCTTGTTTTTTTGCAATGGTGAGCTGTTTCTTGCTGATCTTGTTCTCTGCATTGGCTATTCGTTCTGATAATGTTTCGATTTTCATTTCCCTGCTCCTTTCGCAAGTGGGACTTGAAGTCCCACTTGTCACACTCCTGATTGTCTGCTCAAAGCTCAACAACCGGACAACCTCTGCTCCTATAATTATCAACTTCCCACTCGTCAGCAATGCGGATAGATACCATTTCATACTTTGAGTAGTGTTCCTCTGCTTTTTCTTCGCTGTCGGTCAGAACAAGATTTGTGCAGTAAACTCCACTGTCCGACCATTTGAATGTTGCAAGATACCAAGTTTTCATAGTTTGTCCTTTCTCCCCGTATTGAACAGCCGATAGGTCAGCTTCATCATCTGGGACTTGAAGTCCCACTTCATTACTTTCTGAATGCGTCCTTAGCTTCTTCGTACAGACCTTTTATAACAATAAACTCGTCATAATCTGCAACCTTTACTTTCACCCAACAGGTCTTACGGTCTGTGTCCACTTCATAAGTGTAGCCGTTGTCATCAAGCAAACATCTGAAAATATAGCCAAACTCTTCATCTTTTCTGCTGCCGTATTTCCACCTTGCTTCTGCAAATCTTTCCTTATCTGTTGTAGCGGAAGAAGCTCTTTTGCCGATATAGCTCAGTTTCATATTTTGCGATCTCCTTACTTGAAATGTGGGACTTGAAGTCCCATTTGTGCGGTATCACTCCTCGAAGTATCCGCCTGTGGAACTGTCCCACTCTATTGTGCCGTCCTCGTACATCTGACAGCCGTGAGCCACAAATGTCCACTTATACTTGCTTACACGCTGAAACTTCGCTCTAAAATGTCCCTCTGCTTCAAGGCAGATATAGGAGCCGCCGCCCTTGTTGGTATAGATCATATCAGGTGTGGGGTTGAAGTAGTGTCTGTCCATTATCTGACCTCCTCTCCGTAAGGTTTTATCTTTTCTTTACAGTAACTATTATAAACGATAACTCGTTCATATTCAATATACAACCTGAACGAACTTTCGGCTATATTCCTTTGATGCTTTGTTCAAAATATAGACTTGTATTCGTTCATATTCAGTCGGTCATTTTTTGCGGACAGTTCATACATGCTATCCTTTTCTGTTCTCTGCTCCTGCGTTTGCTCTCGTTTGATTTCTCCCTCCGTATCTTCTTGGCACAAGCAGGACAATACCTTGATGCACCAGAGCCCGGGACATATTCAACGCCGCACACCGTACAATTTTTAGCGGGCATTGCTGCCCACCGTTTTGTAGGTATGATATGTAATTCATCGACAAAGCCGATGAATTTATAGTAAATCTTGATTTCCTGCTTCACTGTTCCGTCTGCCATCTTCTCACGCTCCGAAACAAGTATCTTGTCTATGAGTGCGTTTATAACTGTTGCATCCAGTTCTTTTAAGCCTTGATAATTTCGGATAAGGGCGAGGAAGTCACGGATTCCCCGTGATTTCTCGTAGCTTTCATTAAGAGTTTCCGTCACCTCTTTCAGCCTTGCTTCAATTTCAAGCTGCTCTTTCTGGTATTTCCCCGACATCATCTCAAAATTCCGCTCGGTAATACGCTCCATGACCTTATCCTCGTAGAGAGAGGAAAACAGCCTGTCCAGTTCCGCAAGGCGTTTGTTCAGCTTCTTACGTTCTTTCTCTAATGCTTTCGCCCTGCTCTGGTCTGTTTCCGTGAGCCGCTTTTCTATGGCCCTGACCGCCTTTTCATCATTCACTGCCATATCCGCAAAACAGTTGATGTCGGCAAGAACGGCATTGAATAAATCCCTTGCTTCTATATTGTGGGCACTACACTCGCTTCTTCCGTTTCTTGCATAATTATTACATGAATACTGTACACAGTCGATAATCTCTGGGCGTTTCCTCCTGTGTACGTTCATTGCCCGCAGAGCACATCCGCAGTCCACACACTTGATAACGCCTGCAAAAATATTTACAAATCCTCCCTTGTTCTGTGGAAGCCTACGACTTGTAATAAGCTGTTGGACAATATCAAATTCCTCCTGCGTGACTATTCCCTCATGGGTATTGGGTATCACTTCCCATTCTTCGGGCAGCTTAGAGGGGCGTTTCTTGCTTTTCATATTGGCGGCAATCCGTTTGTAGCCTACAAGATTTCCCGCATATATCGGGCTTCTTAAAATGCTCCTCACGCTGTTCCCACTCCAAATATAGCGTTTGTCCTCGTTCCCCTCAAAATGACGTTCAAAGCCTGTTTCGCCACGCTCCGCCGCATAAGCGGCAGGGCGTAGGATATGCTGTTTATTAAGATGTCTGCAAATTTTGGCAACTCCATTCCCTTTTAATGCAAGGTCGAATATCTCTTTTACAACATGTGCCACTTTATCATCTATCAGCAGATGGTTGTGGTCGGCAGGGTCTTTGATATAGCCATAAGGGGCGGTAGTTCCCATGAATTTCCCCTGTTGAAACCTCGCCCGATATGCCGATTTTATCTTAACAGATATGTCAGCGGCATACATTTCGTTTAAAATGTTGCGGAAAGGCGTGATGTCCATAGCAGATTTATTCAAGGTATCTACGCCGTCATTGACCGCTATATACCTCACGTTATGCTCTGGGAAGAAAACTTCCAGATATAACCCACAATCAAGATAGTTTCTCCCCAGACGGGATAAATCTTTCGTAATCACGCAGTTTATCAGACCGCTTTCAATGTCTTTTATCATATTCTGGAAACTTGGTCTTTGGAAATTTGTACCAGAATAACCATCGTCCACATACGTTTTTGCTATGTGCCATCCCTGCTTTTTCACATAATCCGTGAGGATGGATTTCTGTGTCGCAATGCTCGCACTCTCGTTATCCGTACCATCGTCTTTAGATAAGCGGCAATAAATGCCGACTAAATAGATTTTCTTTTCTTCTTTGATTCCTGCCATACTGTAAAACCTCCGTATCTGTCCTATCTGTTTTCATGTCCCATTGCGTACATTCTAAGCGGACAGCCCCTCATTGTCGAAGGTGTCGCCCTCGGCAATCTTCTTCCGAATATCCTCGGAGATAATCGGGACAAACGCTTCTGTAACGGTCTGTGTGCCGACATATTCACGGCTGATTATCATCTGCACTGGTGCTTTTGGCACGATACGCTTTCTCTTTTTATCTGCTTTCTTATCCTCGCCCATACTTAAATCTTCCTTTCCAGACAGGGCAGGGAAGAGTTTGGAAATGTCCCCGCCCTGCCAATCAGATACCATTAATCCTCGCTGTTTAATTCTTTCTGTAATGCTTTAAGGAGTGCCGCCGCTTCATCAGCGTTCAGCGTGATTCCCTTGCCGCACTTTTCACGGTTCGGGGAAAAGCTGCGGATGTCATACTTCGGCTCTTTCCCATTCCATGAAATGAGATTGATTTCCTTTGTGTAGCCACTGTCGCCCGTAGACAATACTGCGATTTCCTTTACGATTTCATACTGGATTTCTCTCATTCTCCATACCTCAACTCTCTGTATTTACTTCCCGAAAAAAGAAGATTAGCGGCTGTCACGGTTGCGTTTCCTCTGCAACTCACGCTCCAAAAGTTTGATGATGGTTTCCTCCATCTGCTTCGGCGTTGTGTTCTTCGGAAAGTATTTTTTCAGCTTGCTTGTGTTGATTTTCAAGGTTTCTTTCTGGTTGCCCTTTTCCTCCGTCATAATCGCAAATATCGTATCCATGTCAAGCCGCCCGCTCTGGCTTAACTGTTTCATCCGCTGTGCCTGTGAGAGTGAGGGCGTTGCTTCTTCGCTCTCCATCGTGGCAAAGAGGTTTTCCTGCTCGTCTTTCTTCAAGAAGGACAGTTCCACCGCAGGCGTGAGGGCGATTTTCCCCTCGTCCACCATCTGCAAAATCGGCGGTATCAGTTCCGTCAGGCGGATAAAACGCTGCACGGTCATCCTGCCCACGCCGAAGCCCTGTGCCACCTTGTCGTCCGTCCGCAACTTCGTCACAACTTGTGACGAGGTTAAGTCTGTGCGGAAACCCTGCCGCTTCATGGCTTCGGATTTCATCTTGTAAGCAAACGCCCGCTCCGATGGCAGGATATTCTCACGCTGCAAATTGCTGTCTACAAGGGTGATGATGGCTCGGTCACGGTCTAAGGGCAGGACAAACGCAGGCACGGTATTTATCCCTGCAAGTTCAGAAGCACGGACACGCCGCTGTCCTGCAATCACTTCATAACCGTCCCCGTCCTCTTTCGGGCGTGTGATTATCGGCGTGACAATGCCAAATTCCTTGATGCTTTCCGCTAACTCTGACAGTGTTTCATCTTCTGCCACATGAAACGGATTGTCGGGGAACGGGTACAAGTCTTTGGTCTTTAACACCTTAAAATCCTGTTTCTTCATTCACATATCTACCTTTCTTTCGCTCTGCTTCTATGATTTTTCTGCAATTCTTCCAACACTTCGGGCGGTATTTTTGACAGCAGCCGCCCCATCTGCTCGTTGGTTCTCTGCAATTCAAATATCTTCTGATTCGCTTTCTGCACCTTTAGTTCCTGCTCGTACTTTTCATCACGCATACGCCCCGCATAGTCTGATTCCTGCCCAATTCTCTCTTTCAAACTGTCGATATACGCCTGCTGTTTCCCGATTTCCTTAGAGAATTTCTCCACGTCTGGCAGCCATGCAGAGAGTAAATCTAACGCTTTATCCCTTTTCTTCCCTGCGTTAAAGGCGTTGATGTCGGATAGGGCAGACACGATTTCTTCATACTGTTTATCAAGCCTGCCGCCTAATTTATAGAGCCATGTGGGGACGTGTTTCCGCTTGGTTTCCATTGAGGACTGCCCCCGTTCAAGCTGATTCCACCGTGAGGACATCCGCTCATGGTAGGCGGTCTGCCACTCGGATAATGATTTCTGGTTGCCTAAGATAGCTTTCGCTGACAGCTTATTGTCTGGCGTAATCGGCACAAAGCAGAGGTGCATATGGGGCGTTCTCTCGTCCATATGGACGACAGCGGAGAGGATATTCTGCTTTCCAACACGCTCCGAAATGAAGTCAAGAGCCGTCTGGAAATACGCTTTTTGTTCTTCGGGCGGTAACTGGTTCATAAATTCTGGTGAAGCTGTGATGAGCGTTTCCACCATCATCACGCTGTCTTTCCTTGTCCTGCACCCCGCTTCGGCTACCATGCGGTTAATCTCTTTCTTGTAGGTGTACTTTGGTGGTGCTATGAGATGGTAATTGTTTTTAGAGCGTTCCATATCTATATCTGGGTTGCTTTTGTAGGCTTCTTTCTTCCGCTCGTTGTGGCGTTCACAAGCCGCAACGCCGCCCGCTTTTCGTTTCTGGAAACGCAGGATTGCATAAGGCATAGGCGGATTCCTCCTTTCTTTCGGCGGGTGACCGTCCTTTGGGGTGACAGCGGTGACGGTGGTGACAGCAGTTTTGGGATACCCCCTGCCGACTGCCGCAACTGTCACCCTCACCCCCTGCATGACGGTCATGTCGATGATGACGGTGTTTTTGGGATACCCCCCTCGCAAGAGCCGTCACCGTCATGCCGCCATTCTTTTATCCGAAGCCGTAAGGCGTAGGATAGCAGGGCACAGCCCTGCCTTAAGGGAGTCCAGAGGGAACGTCTGGCACACGACTTTGCAGGGCAAAGTGTAGTGTGTTACACCCTGTAAACGCAGTCGGAAAAATCGGAATGATTTTTCTGACCGCAGGGGTGGTTTTACACGACCGAAAAGGGCGAGTAAATCTCACGCCTGCATTTTGCGTTTACGGGGTGTTCTCCCGTAGGGATGACAGCGGCAGGGTATCCTAAAATCACTGTCACCACCGTCACTGCTGTCACCCGCAGGGCAGAGCCGCCAGCTTTACATGGCTTTAAGCGTCAATGACAGTAACAGGGGGGTATCCTAATATCGCTGTCACCACCATCACCGCTGTCACCCGCCCTCCTTGCAAGGGCAATCCGCCTGCCGTCTTTCCTGCGGCTGTACTGGTAGCAGATACGGTTCTCGCTTAAAAATGTGGTGCGGTATTCATTCAGCCATTTCGTAATCACCGTGGGTATGGTTTCCGTTTCCCCCATAGCGGCTAACAGTTCCGTTGCCGTGCCTATCCATTCTTCCTTATCCCTCATAAAATCCACCAACCGAAAAAGGACATCTGGTATCGTTTCTTTCGCAAGCTGCTCCTGCGTTTTCCGCTCCACAAGCTCCCAACGGCAATCACGGAAACGCAGCGTGTACAGCTTGGCGGTGTCAGACGCACGTTTCTCCTTTTCCAGAACAAAGGTAGCGTCCGCACTCCCCGTTAATCCTGTCGTCCCAGACACCTTGTTGAACACGTCGCTGTCATTCTGCTTTCGGATGTGGTGTACGACAATGACCGCCAGAGAGTGCCTGTCGGCAAAGTCTTTGATGAGGGAGATGTCCCCATAGTCGCTTGCATAGGCATTGTCTTTTGAAGCTGTACGGACTTTCTGCAAGGTATCAATGACAATGAGCCTGCTGTCTGGGTAATCTTTCAGATAATCTTCAAGCTGCACGATAAGACCGTCTGACAGCTTGCAGCTTGCCACGGCAAAGTGGAGCCGCCCGCTTGCTTCGTCCGTCAAACGAAATAACCTGTCCTGTATGCGGCAGAACGTGTCCTCAAGGCAGAGGTAAAGCACATCGCCCTCCATTGTCGGCATATCCCATAAAGGGATTCCCTGCGACACGCATAAGCATAGCTTCAGCATGAGCCAGCTTTTGCCTATCTTCTGTGAGCCGCAGAACAGCGATAAGCCTGTCGGGATAAGGCTGTCCACCACAAAGGATGGTTTCTCAAGCGGTTCATAAAGGAGCGTTTCGGCGTTGACTGTCTGTAACTTCTGCATGGCTTTCCTCCTTTCGGGCGGTGTCTTTGTTTTCGTTGCACATAGGCGTTGACCTCCTTAAAAATAGATTTACTCCCACGGAAAAAAGTGAGAGTATGTAATGCCGCCAATCCCACACAAATAAAAAACAGATTTCTTTTTCGGGCGGTGTCGGTCACGGTTGGAGATATTTCTTCAATTTCCGCCTTTACTTTCTCCTTTGCAATCGCAACAGATTTCTGTATTGCCGAAGCGGTGCAATGCTCCATAGCGGCGATTTGGTAAAAATTGAACTCATACTCGTAGTAGAGCAGGAAACGCCGCCTTTGTATCTCTGGAAGGCTCCCAACCGCCTTATAGAGCGTTTCATTCCGTTCTTCCTCAACCATGCGTTCATCAAGGCTCTTAGGCACACGCAACGCCCGTCTGTAAAGGGTTTCGTCCCATACCTCGTTAAACTCCCTGTGCCGCTCGTCCCATTAGAAAAGATTCCTGTTCCTGCGCTCCATCTGCCGAAACTCCATAAAGAACTGTTCCGACACTTCCAACTCGTGGGATTTGCCCTGCCCGTCCTTAAAGCTGATAAAATACCTTGTGCCGCTTTCCGTGGATTCCTCCCGAAGCGTGTATGCCTTAACCCTGTATGCCATCCTGTTGTCCTCCTGCAAAAAATGAGTGAGGGGATTTCCATCCCTCACCCAGTAGCCCGCAGGATGGCAGGCTGTTTTAGAAGCTATAAAATTTTCCGCAGCTTCTTCCGCAGATGGTCTAACCTCGCATAGATGGCACCAGTCGTCAAATGCACAAGCGGGGCAATCTCCTTTGTGGAATACCCCTGCATTTTCAGCAGGACGATTTTCAAGGTACGCCCGTCCACCGTGACTAATACTTGATAGAGATTTTCGCTCTCAATCTCTTCCAGTAACTCCGCAACCGTACCCACTTCCGCCTGCCGCTCCCTGCCTGCCATGTCCTCAAGATATTCCGCAACGTCATTCGTCCATCGGTAAAACCGCCTGTTGGAATTGAAGTCTGCCCTGTCCGCCATGCGTATCTGCTCAATGGTCGCTTCATCAACGCCGCACTCACGCAGCAGCTTTTCCTCCGCTTCTTTCCAGATACGCCATTTCCTGTCCTCCCGTCCGTGGTTGTATGCCATTCTTACTTCCTCCAATCAGAATTGATTGAGAGGGCAGAGAAAAGCCCCCTCATCTTCCCAAAGGAAAAAACAAGGGGGCTGAACGCCTTAAATTTTAATTTTCTATTATCTTTCTTAGTTTTATTAGGATTCTGGCTTTGCGTTTGTTTACAACGCTCTGGGTTATGCCCAACCTCGCCCCGACTTCACGCTCGGAAAGTCCGTCAAAAAAGATTGCCTGTATCAGCTCCTGTTCACTATCCGACAGCAAAGGCAGGGCGGCTTTCAGCCTGTCCACCATGACCGCATTGACAACGGTTTCTGCAATGTCCACCGCTTCATCAGTGATAAAGTCCAGAGGATTCCCCTCGCTGTCCGTAAATCCGTCGAGAGATAGCAGTCTATTCTTTGTATCTAATTTTTGCAGATAACGCCACCGTTCCTTGTCACGGTAGAAGTCTGTGTATTGCTCCCTCACGACTTCAAGCAGACAGCCTTGAATGGGGATAAACAGCTTGTCCATATAGGTCTGGTCGGATTCCCTGCAACGGCAGAACTCCGTGTAGGATAATTCCACATAGCCGCCACTTTCTCTTATATATACCTTTCTTGGTGCATATTTCACCATAAATACCTCCCATCTGAATTTTTGAAATGTAAAAAATCCAGATGGAGAGGCGGAGAACGACACCGCATATCAGAAACAGCCCTACGGCACTTTCCAACAAAAATCGACAAAAGAAAAACCGCAAAGGCTCTGTGACCTTTACGGTTATAGGAAATAGTAATTCTATTGTATGGAGATTGTACTTCTACTTTCAAGGTGAGAAGTACCGTTGCACTGGCAGAAATTTTTTTAACTGGTTTCCTGCCGTTCTCTGATATGCTATGTATTGATAAATTTTGCTTCGTATGAGCAGATAGATAACTGCCCGAAAAAAGGACATAAAAAAATCCCTCCAAATTTAAAAACAAATTCAGAGGGTAATTTAGGGTATAACAAAATAACCCACCCGAATATCGTTTTTTTTATTTGGTGAGTTTGTTCTTTCAAATACGAAACAAAAAGAGCCGATGATTCGTGAATTGTTCCACAATTTCATCGGCTCTGCGTCTTAAGCGTCTGGCTCTTTGATGACAGTTATCTTCAAGTTGTCAACTTTAATCAATCTTTCTTGTCTGCATTTTGGACAATAAAGGGGATAATTCTCCAAAACAGTGTCCTTCCTAATTTTATTACGGGTTTTGCTCCCACAAACAGGACACAATATCCATTCGCATTTCATCATAATTAGTCTCTAATCTCCTTTCAAATCTCATTTTATATGACTTTTGCAAGCTGTTAAGCTAACTTGTGGAACATATGCCGAACCTTATCTATACGGCTATTCGGGCGGCGGGGTTGGCAAATAAATTTACCAATAGCTGGCTGGTATCCTTTTAACTCTGTCAAGCAGACTCCCTGCCCATTTGTGAAATAAGTTAAATCGTTCCTGTATTCTTGAATACATCTAGCAGGGATTTCTCCTTTCAGAATGACCTCGTCATTCTTTATCTGAGTACTTACAATATCTGCACAATACCTTGGAGCATCATGATACGCCCGTGAGAGATATTCCTGCGGTGCATAAATTTCAAAGTGGAGATATGGCTCTAATAGTTCTGTCCCTGCTTTTTTTAAAGCCTGCTCCAATACGATAGGGGAAAGCAGCCGAAAGTCTGCGGGGGTACTTACAGGACTATAATACAATCCATATTCAAAACAGATTTTACAGTCTGTCACTTTCCATCCATACAGCCCCTGCTCGCAGCCATAAAGAACCCCCTCCATAACCGCATTTTGGAACGATTGATTTAAATATCCAAGTGAAACTCTGCTTTCATACTGCACTCCGCTTCCAATAGGGAGCGGCTCTATGGACAACCCGACAGAAGCCCAGAAAGGATTTGGCGGGACTTCTATGTGGATGGTATATTCTGCTTTTCTAAGCGGTCTTTCCATATATATAACAGTAGGCTCTTTTATTTCTGCCTCCACATGATATTTTTCCTCAAGGATGGCACAAATGACTTCCATCTGCACATTCCCCAAAAAAGA
>CACWVH010000027.1 GCA_902764235.1 uncultured Ruminococcus sp. | reverse complement strand
TGAAGTGCATATTGGTTTTTATTTCTTTCCCAAAACAAATTGGCACCGGCAGCTTGCCGGCCGCAGGAATACTTTATGTATTCCGAGGATTGACAACGAGGTTATGCGGAATTTAACGCCAAAGATATTAAAGTATTCTATCGAATATTAGTATTAGCAGAGGGCAAGGGCGTCCATCGTGAGGTGGAATCTGAAGTAAGCCTGAAGCAAATTCTCGGTCTGACGAACAGAACCGCATATAAGGCATATACAGGACGGACGAGTCTGCAAGATAAGACAAAGTCCCATACTGCCTGAATTCTGTGATGTAAATGCGGCAGATATATGAGAGGAAGGTTGCTGTTCAATTAATGGGTAGCCTCCTACTCGATTCAGCATACAAAACAATAGTGAGATGTGTCAAACATACAAACGGGAAACACGACTGAATTATAACGATGTATTTATAGAAGATATGCAATTCACGATTAAAATACCGGCAGAAGAAAAATTACTAATATCTATTCAATATTAACTTTAAAATCACATTGACACTTTATAATTACAACCGTAAAATAAATACGGTATGACCGTAGATAAGCGGAGGTAATTTATGAAAATACTTAAAGTGGAAAACTTAGTCAAAGCCTATGGCAGCGGAGATAACATTGTCCGGGCTGTGGATGATGTGTCCTTTGAGGTGGAGAGAGGAGAATTTGTCGCCATTGTCGGTGCAAGCGGCAGCGGAAAAAGTACCCTGATGCACATGATCGGCGGTGTTGATACTCCCACGAGCGGACATATTTTTATTGATGACAAGGAAATAACAGGTATGAAGCCCGATAAACTTGCTATCTTCCGCCGCAGACAGATAGGAATAGTCTATCAGTTCTACAACCTGATACCCATCCTTACTGCGGAGGAGAACATCACCCTCCCCATCGACCTGGACCGCAGAAAGACTGATCCGGCAAAGCTTGATGAGGTACTGCGTACACTCGGAATAGAAGATAAACGCCGCAGTTTGCCTAATCAGCTTTCGGGAGGTCAGCAGCAAAGAGTATCAATCGCAAGAGCTATTATTACCGAGCCTGCCCTTTTGCTTGCGGACGAACCAACAGGGAACCTTGACAGCAAGGCTACCGATGATATTGTCAGCCTGCTCAAAATGACAAACAAGACCTTCGGGCAGACGATAGTAATGATAACCCACGACCTTGATATCGCCGCACAGGCTGACAGAATCCTTACTATTTCTGACGGCAAGTTGAAAGAGGAGGTGGGCTGATGAATACCATCCATAAGCTCACGCTCAGAAGCCTGCTGATGAATAAGAGCCGCACGGCAATGACTATTGTGGCGATCATGCTGTCCTGCGCTCTGATAACAGTCGTTGCCGGAATGGGTACAAGTGCGTGGCAGAGCTTTATCAATTCAAAGATAAACTCTTACGGGGATTATGATGTTTATTTCGAGGGAAAGTTCACAGACAAAAATGTTAATGATCTGAAGATCAACAGAGATGTTGACGGTATTTACTATGAACGATATGTAGGTGTTGCCGGGATTCCCAAACCTGTTTCAGCCTTTAAGCCATATATGCTCATTCGAGGTCTGAACAAAGGAGCACTTGATAAATGCTTTCAGGCTAAGCTGTCAGAGGGCAGGCTTCCTGAAAATGACAGCGAAATTGTACTTTCTCCTATGTTTGTCAGGTATTCCGGAAAGGAGTATCATACGGGAGATAAGCTTACATTGGATGTCGGGTACAGGACGATAAGCAGTGACAGCTCAGCACAGAGCAGAACCCTTGACTTCGTCTCTGCTTATGCAAAGGATAACGAAGCACTTGCTATACAGGCAAAAAGGGAATATACTGTTGTAGGTATCCTTAGCTCTGTCAGCAACCGCATTTCTCTCAGGGGCGGTGCTGCCTGTGTTGATGTTTATACCCTTACCGATAGTATTGATAATATTCCCACATATATGGGAGCAGAGAATAATACCGTAAACGAGCTATGGGTCAATTATACAGACAGTATGGAAAAGGATTTTGTCAATGCAACCGCTCAGATCGTCGGTATCAGCAAAGCAGAAGCTCAAAAGCATTTCGATAATGCGTATATTTTCCCTGAAATAGAATTTGACGAAAATGGGAATGAAATAGTTAATGAAAGCATAAAAACGGAATACGATCTTGCTATGGAAAAAATAGCAGCAAGCAATCATTTCGGCATAACTAATTTTCAGGAAAACTGGAGCGTTCTCGCCATTAAGGGTATAGTGTATGAAGGTCACAGCAAAGAGATATTTCTTACAGTTGCTGCCGTTTTGATCTTTATAATTATGACTACGAGCGTATTTATCATACGCAACAGCATTTCAATATCCGCAACAGAAAAGACAAGGCTTTTCGGTATGCTGTGTTCTGTCGGATCAACACCTAAGCAGCTACGAAACAGTGTTCTGTATGAGGGACTGCTGCTTACTGTAACGGGTATTCCTCTCGGCATTGCTGCGGGTGTTGGCTTCACTTATGCTTTAGTCGGAATCAGCGGTGAAATCCTCAAAAGCAATCTGAACGGAAATGAGCTTATTTTTTCTATCCCTGTGTGGGCTTTGCTTGTTTCGGCTGTACTCGGAATGCTTACGGTGTTTATTTCTTCATTGTTTGTTGCCGGACGTGCAGCAAGGATCTCGCCCATTGAAGCTGTCAGGCTGACAAAGGAAACGAAGATAGGCAAAAGCGGAAAAAGCTATCGTGTTCCCAAAATAATACGAAAGCTTTTTGGTCAGGGCGGAAGTGTTGCATGGAAAAATATGAAGCGCAGCAAGCGTCAATACCGCACAACCATAGTTTCTCTTATACTGAGTATTGTGGTATTTCTTTCGGTATCGACAGCCATCGGAGCAGCCGCTCGCAGCGCCGGGCAGAAACTACTGGAAACCGATTACAATCTTTCAGTTTCCACATCTCAAAACACTGATTGGGATGTTCCGCAATATACTCAAGGAGAAGAAAGAGAAAACATATCAGAAAGAGATAGAAATTTCTTTGAAGCTATTTCTCAGAACAGTTATGTCAAAACCCAAAGCTACTGCCTGAGAAATGGACGCTATATGTTTTATATTCCCGTTTCCGATATCTACAAAGGCAGTAAATGCAGTGTCAACGATATACAGTTCTTTGACGAATCCGAAGGCTTGCAGGAAACAGCACTTCTGATAATAGCACTTGATGAAGAAGCATACAAAAAGGTAATCGAACCAACAGGGAAAACACCCGGGCAGTTAAAGGGCAAGGCTGTAATAGTGAACAGCACAAGGAAGACCGTCTATGACGATGCAGACAGCAGCAATTATACCACCTTCTATGAGCCGTTTCTTAAGGAACCTATCGGACTTACGCTGAATGGAAGGATGGCTGGCCTTGAATTTGATGATATTGACTATGACGGAGATCGGGGAGAGATAAGTATAGAAATAGGTGCGGAGCTTACATCAGATGAACTTCCCCACGCAAAGTATTTCAGCAATCTTTATCAGCGCAGCGGTGCGATAATTATGCAGATAGACGACTATATGGATACAGTGGAAAACTGGTACACCTACGGAGAAATGTTTATCGACTCCACTGATAGTGTGAAGCTTGAAACAGAAATCGGCGATATGGGATATGAGGAGTTTTTCTATGTAGAAAACATAGATTCCTATGTGAAGAATATGAAGGCTATTATGCTTGTTGTCAGAATATTTGTATATGGATTTATATTTATCATCACATTGATAGGTATCACAAACATCTTCAATACGATTGCATCAAATATGAGATTCAGACAAAAGGAGCTTGCTATGCTGCGCTCCGTTGGAATGACTAACCGTGAATTTAACGGAATGATAATTCTTGAAAGCCTGTTCTGTTCAGCAAAAGCCTTGTTGATCGGTTTGCCGTCGGGACTTGCTCTGGGCTGGACAATGTGTTTTTTAGTCAGCAAAATGCCCGGAGCACAGGGATTCATTTATTATTTCCCTCTTGTTGAAGCTATTCTCAGTATCATTGCAGTAATGCTCATCATCGGCAGCATAATGCTCTACTCCGTCTCAAAGATCAGAAAGCAGAATATAATTGAAACTATCAGGAATGAAAATATATAACTCCCTTTGTCGGGAGCCGCAGGCTCCCGACATTTCCCCCACCCTGCGGGCGGGGGCACCAAGAGCTTAGCTCAACCTATAAAAACATAGTAAAACAGGACGGTATTATGAACATCTTACTTATTGAGGACGACAGAAAAATAACAGAGGCACTTACGCTTGCATTTGAGGCAGAGGGATATAAAACTATCCCCTGCCGCACCTGTGCTGATGCGTATGCAAAAGCGGCGGAGCAGTTTGACCTGATGATAATAGACATAACTCTTCCTGACGGTAACGGCTTTGAGCTTTTTACGGAGCTGAAAAAATATACATCTGCTCCAGCCATATTCCTTACTGCAAGGGATGACGAGGACAGCATTGTCAAAGGCTTTCAGCTTGGCGGAGATGATTATATCACAAAGCCGTTTTCCGCCCGTGAGCTTATGGCACGGATAAGCCGTTTCAAAAGAACAAAGGATAACAACAGTATACTTCGCACCGGCGATATCGAGTTGAATTATGATACCCATATTGTCACTAAGAACGGTGAGCAAGTCGAACTGACCGCACTTGAATACAAACTGCTGCTTATGCTGATGCAGAACACAGGCAGCATTGTCACAAGGGAAGCTATACTTGACAGGATATGGGATCTTGCCGGGAAGTACGTGAATGACAATACCCTGACGGTATATATCGGCAAGCTGAGGAATAAACTCGGTCAGGATACAATCAGGACAATCAAGGGTATTGGCTATAAAATGGAGGATATATGAAAGGTACGAAAAAATATCTGCTCGTTGCTTTGCTTGTTATGGTAATTATGACTGTTATCTGTACGGTAGTCTGTTCTGTCAGTCTTGCAAAAATCAGAGAGGAAAGCTTCCGCTCGCAGCTCGGTCTTGTGTCTGCTGTACGGGAAAAATATCCTGATCTGTCCGACAAGGAGATAATTGATTCCATATCATCCCCGACTGATACAGCTGAAGCAGAAAAAATGCTGCGAAGCTACAGCATAACAGAAAGCGACTGGCTTGCCCTTCCGAATGAAGGAAATGCTGCGGCACTTATCATAAACACGGCGGCACTTTTTCTGCTGACAGGCGGTATTGTATTCGTTATTCTTCTGTTCTATGACCGCAGGCAGAAAAAACTGACCGCTGAGCTGACGGATTATCTGTCACGCCTGAACAGCGGTAAATATGATATGGAAATATCCTCAAACGGAGAGGACAGCTTTTCCCGGCTGAAAAACGAAATATACAGGACGACTGTGCGCCTTCGTGAGCAAAGTGAGCGTTCCCGTCAGGACAAGCTAAACTTAAAAAACAGCATTTCAGATATATCCCACCAGATCAAAACACCGCTCACTTCAATATCAGTTATGCTTGACCGCATTTCAAATGACAGGGATATGCCGGAGGATATAAAGCGGAAGCTTCTGACAGATGTGAAGCACTCGTCGAATTATATCATTTCCCTTGTACAGTCACTCTTAACGCTGTCACGGCTGGATGCGGATTCCATAACGATGAAGCAGGAGGATGTTTCTGCCGGAGAGCTTTTTGGAATATGCAGAGAACGGACAGAAATTCTTGCAGAGCTTGGCGCGGTAGCGGTCAGGGTGCAGGACTGCGGAAATATAAGTCTGAAATGCGACAAAAAATGGATGTCGGAGGCTATCACCAACATCCTGAAAAACTGTATAGAGCATACACCGCCCGATGGATTTGTTACTGTGTCTGCATCGCAAAACAAGTTGTTCACGGAGATAATTATCAGCGACAATGGCAGAGGTATTCCAAAGGATGAGCTGCCGCATATTTTTGAGAGATTTTACAAGGGCAGCGGCTCTGACGAAAACAGCATCGGTATCGGTCTGTCCCTTGCAAAGGCTATTATTGAAAAGAATAACGGATATATCAGCGTGAAAAGTAAGGTCAATGAGGGGAGCTGCTTTACGATAAAGATATTTTGTGCTGTGTAATTAATGTTGAAGCCCCCCGGATTTTCCCGGACGACTTAATTTATTCTCCGGTCGCTCTGATATTCTACATATTAAAGTAATCAAAGCTGTATTAAAATACTCACATTTTTTAAAAAATCGTTGTGCTAACTGAGGATGAAGAAAAAGGACATTCGGATCTTGAAAAGCTGAAGGAAGCAACAGAAAAAGCTTCCGGGAAAGATATCACACCAGAGGAAGCTGATGATATCATGACCGGGTTCAGAGCCGATAGAAATAATGCAAAAAGTATGAACTATATTCTCATAATAATCAAATTCTTCGAGGAAAAGGCAGGTGAGGGAGAATGAAAAAGTATCTCGTAAGATTAACGCCGCTTGAACCGTACTTTTTCGGAAATGAAAAATGCTTTTCCTTTAATGATGGAAATCCCAGAGGGCAGATGAGTAACCGTTATTATATAAAAAGTGAAAGAACCCCATTGCAGACAACCTTGCTTGGTGCTATGAGATATCTTTTTATTAAGAAAAAGAAGTCTGACTTCAATTATAATGATGCCGAATATAAGGAGCTTGAAAAAAATATCGGCTCTGAAAGCTTTAAAATCGCATCGGATACAGAACAGGATTTTGGTGTTATAAAGAATTTGTCTCCGCTTTTTCTGATGAAAGGAGAGAGTATTCTGATACCTACGCCCCTTGACCATATAAAGGGAGAAAAAAAATATACTCCCTTTGGAGATTATAAGGAAATAAATACTGCGGACGGAATAAAGCTGTATACAGATCAGTTTGTTGTTAAGAATGGTATTTCAGACAGTTATACCGATATTGATACAAAAGATATTTTTGAGTGTGATGAACTCTTTTCGTCAGTTACCCGTGTGGGTATTAATAAGAATCCGAATAATAAAACCTTTTTTAAGAAGGATTATATTGCACTGAAAGATGGATACTGTTTTGCTTTCTGTATTGAACTGGCGGATGAAGCTGATGTAACAGCTGTTGAACATTATGTTTATCTCGGGCAGGGAAAGTCATTGTTTAATGTTTCCTTTGAGCAGACAGATCTGAATATCACTGAACGTATCAGACCGCTTATTGGTGAGAATGTTGTATACTGCTTCGGAGATACATTGGCTGAAAGCAGTATTTATAAAAGTACATGTTTTTCTGTTGTTGATTTCAGGGATTACAGAGCCTATGAAACACTTCAGGGAGGAAGGGTAAAAAAAGATACAGTGCTTTATAAGCTTATAAAGGCAGGAAGTGTATTTATTATTGCCGGCAGGGAAACATCCGTTGATATAAGAAGTACAAATCTTTCAGGTATAATAGAATGCTGTAATAATAAAAATTGCCGTAATATCGGTTTTAATAAGGTCATTACAAAGAATGAGGAGGAATAAATAAATGGTACATCTTTACAAAATTGAATGTCTGACCAATCTTCATGTTGGTTCGGGAGATGTGAATTACAACATTGTTGATAATGAAGTTGAAAAAGATATTAACGGTTATCCGGTTATTCATTCGTCCGGATTAAAAGGTGCTCTTCGTGAACAAGCTGAGAAAATTCAGTTTGTAAATGATAAAGCTAAGGTAGAAGCTATTTTCGGTCAGACGGCAGGCTCGGGCGTAGTTAAGCCCGGCAGCTATAAGTTTTTTGATGGTTGTATTATTTCGCGTCCGATGAGGGTTAGCGGAAGCAATACAATGGCATCAATATCTGTTTTTACACTTGAGTCCATCAACAGTTTTCTGAAAACGGTATCAGTATTCGGACTTGACTTGTTTGATGGGATAACTCATATTGATGAAGCTCTGATCAATTTCAGTGAATCAAGTTTTGTTTCTAATGTCAGCGGAATTTTCATTGAGGGTGAGAGAGCCGCTGTATTATCACAGAATGCTCAGAATTCATTAAATAAGCTTAAAACGGTTATCGGAGAAAAATATGCCATTGTAAAGGATTTCAATTCGTATTCTTTGCCTGTAATTGCAAGGAACTATCTCGAAAACGGTATAAGCAAGAATCTTTGGTATGAAGAAGTTGTACCTCATGGAAGTGTATTTTACATGCTTATTATCACACCCGGAGAAGAAAACAAGCTTGAGATGGACGAGGTAAAGCAGATAGGCGGTCATGCTTCCATAGGCTGCGGATTTACTAAGTTTACAAAACTTAACTAATGGGAGGTATTGATTATGAATAAGAAAAGGATCAATGATTGGATACTTCCCGCAAAAAAGGCAATAGAGGATAATGGTATCCCGGAAAACGGCGTAGTTAACAAGACTTATCGTGGTCAGATATCGACCTTTGGCGCAGCAGTGGTTATGGGCAGCCTTAAATCTGCGATTGCTTTTTTTTCTGATCCGGATAAGGCATGCGTTGACAGATCAAAGCTTATCAAGGTCATGTATCAACTTATAACAGAAAAAGAATGCGGTATTCCTGCAGTTAATGCTGAACCGAAAGATATTTTTCAATATGTCTGCGATCATGATACATTTGAGACAGAGGAAATGTTTACAGATGCATCTGTTGCTATCAAGCTGGCATTTAATTTCTTTGATCTTGTGGATGATCCGGGCAAATACAAGGATGGTAGGTTGAGGGAAGGTCAGGGTGAGAAATAATGCAGAACCTGAACTACTTATTCAATAAAGAGTATTACAAAAATCTTGGAACAGATGA
Source organism: uncultured Ruminococcus sp. (assembly GCA_902764235.1). Lineage (GTDB taxonomy): Bacteria > Bacillota > Clostridia > Oscillospirales > Acutalibacteraceae > UBA1213. The sequence continues at coordinate 18,503 of CACWVH010000027.1, read as the reverse complement.
ATTTAAAACAGATGTTATACGCATCAACAAATATATCGAAGACATCATATTTCTTCAGAGTGATTATAATAGGTACGGAAATCTGCTTAATGAAACAGATGTTCTTTATATGAAAATAAAGTATCCGGGAGTTATTATCGTCATGGGAAATATGCATGGCACTGGTAAGGATTTTGACGGAGATGAAGAAATAAAGAATGGGTTTTCGTTTGATTATACAACAGGACAGCCATATATTCCCGGCAGTTCTGTCAAGGGAATGCTCAGAAGTTATTTCAAGGAGCAAAGGAATGCTGTTGCTGAGATACTGAAAGCTATTACAGAAAAAGAGTGGACAGAAGAAGAGATTAAAACACTCGAAGATGATATTTTTGTAAACCATGATGTATTTTTTGACGCAGTAATTTATTGGGGCGATGAATACGGTAATATACTGAGTATGGACTTCATTACTCCTCATAAATCTCCAGTTAAAAATCCGATCCCGATACGTATTCTGAAAATCAATCCCGGTGTGAAGCTTGAATTTCGTTTTAAGCTTTATGATCATTCTGTTGGTAATAAATGTATTGATAAAAACAAGCTTTTGGAACTATTTGAGGAACTGCGGCAGCTTTTTGGAGTAGGTGCAAAAACCAATGTAGGCTACGGTATTATGGAAATAACTGATAACACTCGCCCCGCTTACAGCAAGCGTGCTCAGGAAGCCGCCGCTCAGAATACCTATCCCTGCAGTAATAATAACCCTGCCAACAGAAATAACGGTGGAAATTACGGAGGCAATAGAAGTAACAGGGACAACAGAAATAATCGTCCCGAGCCGGTTCAGACTCATTACGGTCCTGTTAAGATTGTTTGTCCTCATTGCAAAGGGCTGACTTATAAATTTCAGCAGGGCGGAAAAACGCTTAATACAGAATGTAAAAAATGCCGCAAACCTTTATCTTTATCGTGAGGGGAATAATTATGGAAGAGAAAAAAACAAAACAGGTCTACAGTTATCATACATTTTTGTTCTCTTTTATCCTGAATCCGTGAAATTGAATTAAATCGTTTTTTTAAACCTTCCGGGTTTTCATTTTAGTTAGGCGGCAGGCGTGCTGCGTTATGGGTGAACAGCTTAAAAACCTGAAATGCATAAAACAACGCATTATCTCAGGTTTTTTCAGAACAATCAATAATGAGTTTCACGGATTCAGGTTTTATATGGAAAACAGATAAGGAAGCCGATGGTAAGAAAAAAAGATAGAACTGAAAGAATTTCTTGATTTAATTACCGATAACGGATCCGGCTCAAGGTGGACTCAGTATGATTGGGAAGAAAGAAAAAAAGACGAGAAGTTTTTGTCCGACTATTGGATGCAGGATTATCAGACGTATCAGTATTTTACTGATTCAGCCAATGAGATTATCTTTAATTGTAACCTGAATCCGTGAAATTGAATTAAATCTTTTTTTAAACCTTCCGGACCTTATGGGTGAACAACTTAAAAACCTGAAATGCATAAAACAACGCATTATCTCTGGGTTTTTCAGAACAATCAATAATGAGTATCACGGATTCAGGTGTAAAAAAAACAATACTGTAAGATGCTTTTACTATTCGGATGCATTTTCTAAAAATGGAAAATACATAATAACAAAATGGGATAAGGTGTACGTACTGAATATCAATAATATTCGCCTGAACGTTTATGATGCAGGTATTGCTGTACTGATAATGGAGATGGAAAACTGTAGTCATACATCTCTTGATGATGTTAATGCGATCAATGAATACGGCAGACGCATTAATTTTCCGTTTTTGGTATCAGGATGCAGCCATCCCTTATGTGCTGACAGTATAGAGATACGTTTTGAAGGAAATCCGATTCCGGATAAAGATGATTCGTTTATTCAGAATTATAAACAGATGTCATTGAATATAAAATCAACACGTATCAGTGCCGGATTTGAAGAGGACCAAAAATTTAAAAATGAATCAGGAACAAAATTAGCTGAAGATGATATCTCATTCACATATATTATGGAGCCGATACAGACGCTTTTAGACGGTGGTAAGTGTAAACGTATAAAATCTGTTACTGCCAATCCGGAGCATAAAAACGAAAATGATAAATTTTACATAAAGCCATGTGTCGATGACAGAATGTTTGTTTGCTGTATTGTTACTGATTATGCTTTGAGCAATGAAATAAAAGGCATTGATTCAGACGGACTGAGTTACTGTCAGGATTTGAATGTCAGGCTTGAAAAGGTCGGCTGTACTTTTACATCAAAAGATGGTGTTTATATAGTCAGATCATCGTCAGGAAAAGAGTATAAGCTGACCAAAGAAGATTATAAATCCAAGGTAGGCAAATACCACAGCGGAAATGAAACAGAATATTATATTGTGCCCGACAGAAATGATAAACTTCATGACTGGTATATGGAAGGCTGGGCGGACGAAACGACACTTCCGAACCGGCTGTACAAGTTCATGTACATAGAAAACGATCTGTCATGTCAGAATCCGGAAATGAAAAAGCGTATCCTGAGAGATTCGGTTTATGACAGATGGGTTCAGGGTGGTACGATTTACGGAATAACGCATCATTCGGTTTGCTGTATTACAGATCCTGCTGTTGTAAATGAGGTGATAAATCCGTTTTTGATCGAATATGTGCAGATGGCGACTCTGGTGCTTGTTCAGCGTTCTGTTATACTTATGCTTGAAGACGAGGTTGCGGCTGTGTCAAATAAATTCATGGAAGATACTGATGTTTCTGAAGAAGATATCAGGGAAATAGAGCGTTTGCAGGCTAAATATGTAAAGATACAAAATCAGATCATGCTTTCCGAAGTAACAGTTCAGGAGCAGGGTGTTGAAATATATCAGATGATGCGCAGACAGTTGTATATCGAAAACAATATGAATGATCTCGATATGTCAATGAATAATTTGAGAGATGTTTCAAAATCAACAAATGACCGTCTCGAAAGACGCAGCGATGAGGCAGAAGACAAAAAGATTAATATCCTTAGTATTGGTCTGGCACTTGTATTTATTGCAGAACCGCTGTCTATACTTCTTTCAGGCAATGAGAATTTTATCCAGTCTTTGCTTTGGTTTATTATATCCGTAGCTTCCATCGTAGTGATTCTTATGATAGCATTTAAGAACAATATCATAGAATTCAAAAACAAAAAGAAAAAGTAACTATTCAGTTCTTCCTCTGATTCAGTGATTTTTGATTACGATTAGAAAAGATTTTGAATAAAATCTCATTAATAGCTGCATAAAACAAAAGAAAATGAGTGTATATGCAACGAAACCGGTATTGTTTCCTAAAAAACTTAGTGGGACTGAATAGTTATGTTTTTTCTTTTTCTATTGCTCTGTCCTTTGTCTATTTTATCTTCCAAAGCAAGGCTTTGAATTTTTCTGCCCATGTTTGGTCGGGATGGCTATCTGTCACTCCGTTCATTTCCCATAAAAGATGAGCACAGCAAAGCTGGTGTGCTGCATTATCAGATTTCCGGTAAGGATTCCAACAATCATGCACAACTGTTCCTGTAAAAAGACAACATGAAAATAATTTTGCCCCGTGAGAGGATAATCGGGGTTGCCCTTTGACAAAAAAACGACGGGAAGCCGCTTATAATGCGTTTTCCCGTTTTTCGTGTCTGCGAGCATATCAAAACGATATTATGGCTTATAGAAAATCGTAATGTGTAGTCAATGGGCTTCATTTCCTGTGTTATATAAAGGTAATATCTATGTCGGAAAGAAGTTACGTTTATGAAAGCCGGCTGTCATAAATCTCCAGGCGGCTTTTCTTCCTGTAAGCCATTCAATATGAGCATCGTTTTTTGTATTGCAAATCATTTTTTCAGAAAGGAAGGAAGCAACTACATCCGGATAATCACCAAGAATATTATAGATCTTTTTTGTCTTTTCGGGGAGTTCTATTTCGCCTTGTCCGCCGAGGGACCTGACTGTGAAATCAGTAATCATTATTCCCGGAGAAAGTCTGCCGATTCTGACCTTGCTCCCTGTTTCATTCAGTTCTTTTGCAAACGCTCTTGTGAAGTGGGTCAGGGCACGTTTACTTGTTCCGTACATATTCAGCCCGAGCATCATGGCATCGTTGCTGCCGTAACCCTCTATGTTGTATATCATTCCGCCATTAGTCTGTGTTTCCATCTGTCTTTTTACAAGAATGGTTCCCATCACGGCAGCTCTGAGATCAATATTCAAAAGAGTATCGATCTCTTTTTCGGAAAGCTCCCATAAGGCTTTCATCGGCTGATTGACACCGGCATTGTTCACCCAGATATCAATACTTCCGAATTCTGAAACAGCTTTATCTATCAGTACTTTTATATTGTCTGTTTCCGTAATGCTGCCGCAGTATCCTGTTACTCCTGCTTTTGATTCTATTGAAAGGAGCTTTTCCAGGGCATCGTTCATTCCCACTTCGCTCTTACCGTTCAGAACGATATTCCATCCTTTATTACGAAAGCATTTTGACAGTTCAAAACCAAGTCCTCTTGTGCTTCCTGTTATTACAATAGTTTTCATATCTGCCTCCGAAAATCATTTGTTACAGCTATTTTATCATAAAACTTAACATACATCAATGCACTCCCTGAAATGATGTGCTATTATAATTTCAGGAGGTCGACAGATATGAACGAAAACAAATTTACATCTGCGAAGACAGCACTGACCATTACGACCATACTCACACTTTTTGTCGCAGGCTTTGAAGTATTGACGGCGATATACGGCTGAAAACCCGGAATGAATATTTTTGATATTGCGACATACGCAACTGCAAATATGAATGTCTGTTGCCTGATACTCATTCTGGCAAATCTGATTCTTCTGCCCTTTGCTATTCTGCTTTATTATCAGAGCGGCATCAGCTGAAAATGAAATCGCTGAAAAAAAACTCTCGACAGGGATATTCTTTTTGGTTTGGCGGCGCCTGCTGCATCACTGATTATATCCTTGGCATATAGATTTGGCTTTAGCGGCGGTATGTGCATGGATGAGGGAATGATGGGGTATAGTGAGCATATATGTATGTGGGAGAATGTTGAGGAAATTCTTTAATAAATATTCAAAATAATTGATTATTTCGTACAATAATGCTATAATATTCTCATGCAAATTGTGAGATTTGATAAATGATTCACAAATAATACATGAGTAACAGCAGAACGGAAGTAATTTTTGTTCACGGATATATACAATAATTAACCGGGAACCTGTTTATGTACGGGTTCCCGGTTTTCTCGTCTACATTTTGTCTACAAGAATATGCTATTGCGTATTCTGATAGTAAATTTTTATTTCTTCCTGCAAGTTAAGATTAAAAGCATGGAACTCGTTATTGAATTTTTTCTCAAACATTTCTATCGAGAAATCGTTCATGGTTTCTTTGTTTTTTAAAACTCGATCAGTTCCTCGATGATGCTGTTCTTTGTCATAAGCGGATTCAGCAGGAGATGATTAGGTTATAGAATTTCCGGTCTGAGATGTCAGAATTGTTCTGTCAATTGTCATTCCATAGTTTTCAAGTGTTTTCAGATCGTAAAGAAATACTGTAATCTGAGTTTCCGCTTCCTTTGACGCAGGGGTAAGCAGATCAGTTATCTGAAATGTAAATGTCAGATATCCCTTATTCCTGCACGTCAATCTAATTTGGAAATTATTTTGTTACTTTTCAGAATCAGCTTTCCTTCTTGAGCTTGCCGAAGGGTCTTAAAGTGCTTTTTTTCTAATCAATTACACCTGACAGGCATGACAAAGTGTGTATAAGTCACTTCAAGATTCTTCGCTTAACGCTCAGAATGACATCTTATTAAACTTTGTATCATTTTGATGTCTGAATTAGATTGACGTGCTTATTCCTGAGCCGACTCTTGAACGACCTTAAAGCATACAGCTGATTAAAACATTTTTTCGAATTAAACTACATAATATTAATTAACAATTCTTTCTCCATCTTTAAGTACATAGTCTTTCGGAAGGAATTCAAGGTCTTGCATTGGAACTGCTCCAACTGAAGTGTTACTGATATAATAGTAGATAACATCTTGATTTTCAATTTGACCAACTATTCCAACTATATCTCCTGGCTTATACTTTTCCAATCTATCATTTATAAATCTTGCATAGCATACTATATCATCTTTGCTTATTGTTTCTATTGCTTTCCATTCTTCCCTTGAATGACTCGGTATTAAAGCCATGGCTTCTTCCGTGGACAGTACCTCTTGCGAAGAATCTGATATTTCAGAAGACTTCTCTGAGTACTGCGAACTCTCGACTATAATATCTGAGTTGCTGACTATTCCGGATGTTTCTTCAATTGATGATTCCTGATTTGTTGTTTCCAGTACGGAATTATCTGAGGCAGGATTCTGTGATTCCTCTGACGATACCGCATAGACATGATATTCATTCCCCAGTGCCTCTGCCTGTTTCTGAAACGCCCAATAAGGCTCCAGTGCAGCAGTGGCGATAAACAAAATTATTTTATCGTTTTCTGTTCCGTATTCATAAATTGTCATTTGAAAATACTCCTGTCCAAGTTCCACGTCGACTGTCATCATCAGCGTGAAGCCTGCCGCAAACATTATTACACCTATGTCGGAGTGTTCGCCCTCGCTCAGCTGATGCCTGAGTTAAACTTATCTAATCTAATTATAATACGGTGTCGGAAAAAATTCAATAAGGATCCTTGAAACTGTGCCATAGAAATCAACTTTCTTATTAAGAATGTTGATTTGCACTAATATTGATAACAATGATTGAATTATAAATGTTTATGTGATAGAATTAATTTGAGAAAAAGTATCTTTTTGGAGGAATATCGGATGAATTCAACCCTGTATAACGGAGGACTGACAAGAGAACAATTCTTGTTTTATGAAATAAGGATCGTGGCAAAGCTGACACTCCGGGGACTTGATCGTGAAGAAATATCAGAAATGATAAAAAAGGATAATCTGTTTCAGTTCCCGACTGAAAAAATGATCTCGTCAATTGTCAGAACGTGCTTCAGACGTATTGATGCACTTGCTTCGGAAGCATTGATCTATCACCTTGTTGAAGCACCGTCAAAGGTCGGAAAACAGATCAATCTCTATGCGATGATGAAATATAACCGTATTGTGTGGGAATTTATGACGAATGTAATAGGCGAAAAATTCCGGACACAAGCATTTGATTTTTCTAAAAAAGATATAAATTTGTTTTTCCTTGGACTGCAAGAACAAAACGATACGGTTGCTTCGTGGAGTGACAGTACAATTACAAAGATAAAACAGGTTCTTGTAAGATCGCTTGTTGAGTGTGAATATTTAGATTCAGTACGATCAGACCATCTGAACAATATTGCTATAGTGCCTGAATTGGAGGAGGAAATAAGGGCTGGTAACGATTATGCGGCATTGCCTGCGTTCAACTGCTTTACAGCTGATTGTAAAGCCGCCCCCTCTGAGAAGATGTAATGTAGTCTTTTTTTTTCGCCGTCAGCGAAGAAAATGACGGATGGCAGCGGAGAAAAACTGTAAATTATAATGCTGATTATCCGCATAAATAAAAGCTTTTTTTATTTTACAATCAGCTGTTTGACTGCTTTTTAGCCTATTGTAAATTGGCGGGTTTTTTGGTTTTTTAATCAGCTATTAACTGCTTTTGATTAGGAGTATGGATATGAGTGATATTATATACAAACTGAACAAGGTTTCGGAAAGACTTTCGGACGAAGCATTTCTCACTAATAAAGGTCTGTCCAACGAGGTCGGTATCCATGTTTTTTGCTATGATCCCCAGGATGAGATTACGGTACGAGCGTATTTTGATAATCTTATGAATCAGAGAGATAATATCTTCAAGCTGATTGAGAAAGACCTTTATAAGATATTTTTGAATATCTGCGAAGAAAAACGTATTATAAACAGCATTCCGGATATGGAGGAACGCAAGGGTAAGGAATATCTTCTGACTCAACTCCAGAAAATTGCTAAACCGGAGGCTTTTGTGGAAAAAATGAAATATGAGCCTCACAAAAAAGGGGACGTGCTTCTTATTACAGGCGTCGGAAGGGTCTGGCCATTTATGAGGTCTCATATAATACTTGATAATATTCAGCATATTTTTCCGGATATCCCTGTTCTTATGCTCTATCCGGGAACGTTTAACGGACAGGATCTTGGACTGTTCGGACGCTTTTCTGACGAGCATTATTACAGGGCTTTTAATCTGTTATGAACATGGAGGATAAGAGAATGAGGCTTCAGAGTATCTATAAATCAGACATAGACAGAGATATAAACGGCGTAATCAAGGTTGCTCAGAATGATGAAAAAAGCATCGAGCAGGAGCTGAGCGAATATATTATAACCCGTGAGCTTCGCCGTCATTTCAGCACTTTTATGAATAATTACGAAAAGTCCCTGAACGTTCCGACAGACAAGACAGGCGTCTGGATATCGGGATTTTTCGGAAGCGGTAAATCGCACCTTCTGAAAATGCTTTCTTATATTCTTTCTGACAAGGTTGTGGCAGGTAAAAAAGCCGTTGATTATTTTTCGGACAAATTTGATGACCCGATGATGTTTGCTCAGCTTGAACGCTGTGCGAGTGTTCCGACAGATACAATACTTTTTAATATAGATTCAAAAAGCCCGATCAATAAGGACAGAACGGCGATCCTGCGTGTATTCGCCAAGGTGTTCTATGAGTACAGGGGCTTTTACGGTGATGATCTGAAAGTCGCAAGGCTTGAACAGTTTATTGAAAAATCAGGTAAAACGAAAGAATTTCAAACCAGGTTTGAAGAGATACACGGCGAAAGCTGGGAAAAGTCCCGTGACGCTTTTTCGTTTTTTGAAGACGATGTTGTGGAAACCCTGACAGAGGTTACTGATATGAGTGAAACCGCTGCACGAAACTGGTTCAACGGTTCGGAAACAGCGGATATTTCAATTGAGCAGCTTGTGAAAGAAATAAAAGAATATATTGATTCCAAGGGGAAACAGTTCCGCCTTTTATTTATGATAGACGAGGTCGGACAGTATATCGGCTCTGACGGAAGTCTGATGCTTAATCTTCAGACTATTGTAGAGGAGATCGGCTCCAGATGTGCAGGCCGTGTCTGGGTAATGGTCACAAGTCAGGAGGCAATTGATTCAATAACCAGGATCAGCGGAGATGACTTTTCAAAGATACAGGGTCGGTTCAATACACGCCTGAGTCTGTCCTCCTCTTCTGTAGATGAGGTTATCAAGAAGCGTATTCTTGCAAAAACAGACAACGCCGCAGATATGCTTAAAATGAATTACAATCAGAACAGTGCTGTGCTGAGAAATCTCTTTACATTCAAGGATGCAGTGCTTGATCTCAAGGGATATTCCGGAGAAAACGATTATGTTGAGACCTATCCCTTCGTACCTTATCAGTTCAGACTGATGCAGAACGTTCTTGCACAGATCAGAAAGCATGGTAACTCAGGAAAACATCTTTCCGGCGGTGAACGCTCAATGCTTTCCGGCTTTCAGGAGGCTGCACAGGTCATTGAAGAAAAGGATGAAAATGCACTTGTTCCGTTCTGCCTTTTTTATAATACCGTACATACTTTTCTTGAGAGTGCGATCAGGAGAGTGGTTGACCGTTGTCAGAACGCAGCAGACAGTCACGACGGCATCGAACAATATGATGTCAGTGTTCTGAAGCTTCTGTATCTGATACGATATGTTGATGATATAAGATCGAATGTGGATAATATTTCCACGCTTATGGTTGACGATATCCGTGCAGACAAAATCAATATGCGAGGTGCAATACAGGAATCACTGGACCGTCTTGTATTACAAAACTACGTTGCCCGGAACGGCGATACATACACCTTCCTGACGGACGATGAGCAGGATATTGAAAGAGATATAAGAAATACACCGGTAGACAGTGCAATGATAGTTCAGTCTGTTTCACAAATAGTTTTCGGTGATATTTATGTCAGTAAAAAATTCAAATATGGAAAATATGACTTTCCATTCGATCAGATCATTGACGATACTGCAGCAGGTCAGCTCACAGGTGCTGTCAGACTGCGAATTCTTACTGTCGCATCGGATCTGTATAATTCCGGCGATCAGACTCTTCTGATGCGTTCTCAGGCAGACAATGAGGCAATATTGGTGCTTTCTGATAAATACCCGTACTTTGACGATCTGGAGAATGCAGCCAAAATCCGTAAGTATATAAAGAGCCGCAATGTTGCCCAGCTTCCGGAGGCTATTCAGCACATTATCCGCAGCAAACAGGAGCAGGCTGCGGCTTACGAAAAAAATGCCGGAGAGCATATTGCTTCCGCTATCATAGAAGCAAGGGTATATGTATGCGGAGAAGTGACGGCGATAAGAGCTTCCTCCGTAAAAGATAAGCTTGATACAGCACTGACAAGCCTCGTTGAAAGCGTCTATGCAAAGTCAGGCTACATTTCTCACCATTATGACAGTGATAATGAACTTATGATGATACTTGAAAGCCGCAATAAACAGTTGACCATCGGCGGAGAAGCTGCCGTGACAAATCCTGAGGCTGTGTCCGAGGTTGAACAGTATCTTGAGCTTCAGAATACAAAGCTTCTGCCGACTTCTATGGGAGATATCCGCAGACGTTTTACAGCAATTCCATACGGTTGGCGTGAAATAGATATTGCTGCCGTGGTTTGTTCTCTGATTTCAAACGGTAAGGCAGCACTTCAATACAGCGGCAGCGTTATACAGCCTGCTGACAAACGTATTCCGGATTTACTGAGAAAAAAGAATGAGATAGATAAAACACTTGTTTCAAGAAGAACTGCTATTCCTGATTCACTTAAAAAGAAATCCCGGGAGTTTCTGAAGGAATATTTTAACACAATGGATGTCCCTGCGGATGAGGACGATCTGATCGGGTATGTAACAGACAGCTTTACAAAAGAAAGGGAGCGTTTTAAAAATCTGATTGACACGCAGTATATATCAGGGAACTATCCCGATAAAGCTATTTTAGAATCCGGAATCAGGCTGTGTGATACGCTGCTTTCTCAGAAAAAAGATAATACGGCTTTTCTGAATAAAATGATATCAATGGAGGATGATTTTCTTGATCTGAGCGAGGATATGACGGATATTATTTCGTTCTTCCAAAACCAGAAAAAAATATTTGACAGAGCTGTCTGCTTGCTTGATGATCTTTCGGGTGAGTATGAATATCTGCAGGCTGAGGACGCTGCCACCAGGGCAATGTCACAGATAAGGTCAATTATTTCTATGAAAAAGCCTTATAGGAGAATTGCAGAGCTTCCGGATCTGATACAGCAGGTGCAGAATACATATAATCAGCTTCTTGTACTTAAAAAAGACGATGTTTATTCAGAGATACAGTCAGCAATGGGCGAGATACATCAGACGGCAGCACCTGATCAAACGGAGATCGTCAACAAAGCGGATGCTGCTCTTGACGCAAAGAAAAAAGCCGCATCGGAAGCCACTGCACTTACACAGCTTGATGCGATGAAAATCCGGATAGCAAATATACGTCAGCAGTATGTGAAGGCTCTTGTTGTGGTTGCTGCTCCGGAGGATGATACCGAGATCGTTAACCGAAGCAGTATCTGCTGCACGGCAAGGCTGGAAAACGAAGATGATATTGACGCTTATGTTGAGGATATCAAGGAGAAGCTTTTGCAGCGGCTCAAAGGACATGATGCACTGCATATCATCTGATCTCTCCGCCCCCTTTCAGGGCAGGCAATTACGAAAGGAGAAGAAGCATGAACAAAACAGCCATAAAAAACTATGCGATATGGGCTCGTGTGCAGCTTATCGAAGCGGTTAAGCAGAGAGCCTTTGAATTTGAAGTTGATGAAAAGGGCGAGAATAAATACGATATTGATTCTGTCGGCGGAAGGCTGCTTTCTGAAACAGAAAAGGAACAGCGTCAGAAGCTTCTTGAGCTGATATGTCAGAAGGGCTATGAGCAGGTAATGGAAGAGGCTGCCTATACATGGTTCAACCGCTTTATTGCGCTGCGGTTCATGGAGGTCAACGGATATCTGCCCTCAAAGGTGCGTGTGTTTACAGATGAAAACGGTGCATTCAAGCCGGAGATTATGAAGCAGGCTATGTCTGTTGAGCTTGACGGGCTTGACCGCAATTATGTACTTGAGCTGCTTGACAAGCAGAATAATGAGGAACTGTACAAGTATCTGCTCATTACACAATGCAATGCACTGAATAAAGGACTTCCGGATATGTTTGAGAAGATCGGCGCATGGACAGAGCTTCTTTTCCCGAAGAACCTTCTCAGAGATGACAGCGTGATCGCAAGAATGATCGCTGATATAGACGAGGACGACTGGAAAGAACAGGTCGAGATCATCGGCTGGCTGTATCAGTATTATAATACAGAACTGAAGGACAAGGTTTTCTCCCGTCCGTCCGGTCAGAAAATACGCAAGGAGGATGTTCCTGCTGCCACACAGCTCTATACGCCCCATTGGATCGTAAGATATATGGTTGAGAACTCGTTGGGCAGAACACTGCTTGAGAATCTGGAAAGCGGAAAGTGGAATGTGGAATTGGAAAAAGCCACAGCAGAAAAAATGGGTTGGAAGTATTATTTACCCGAAGCTGAGCAAACTCCGGAAGCAGCTGCCCGGCTTCATAATAATTCCACCTTCAACTTTTCACATTCCACATTTTTAGATCCCTGTATGGGCAGCGGTCATATTCTCGTTTATGCGTTTGAGGTGCTTATGCAGATATATACAAGTCAGGGCTATACCCAGCGTGACGCTGCACAGAAGATAGTCGAAAACAATCTGTACGGTCTGGAGCTTGATGACCGTGCATCCCAGCTTGCATATTTTGCGGTAATGATGAAAGCACGTTCATATGACAGACGCTTTCTTACTCGTGGTATTCGTCCGATGCTTTGTTCTATTCAGGAAAGTAACGATATCAATCCCGATTACCTTGAGCTGTTCGGAGAACTGAAGGAAACAGCAAGAAAGCTCTGTGATGAATTCATCGACGCCAAAGAATACGGCAGTATTCTCAACCTGAAAATCACTGCCGAGGAAATAGCACAGCTTGAAGAAAAATGCAGCGAGATTATTGACGAGAATAATTATTATGATAATTTCTATGATACAACTTGTCAGGCAGGCATCCGCACATACCTTCCGGCACTTATCCGTCAGGCGAAAATAATGATTCGCAAATATGATGTTGTCTGCACCAATCCGCCGTATATGGGCGGCAGCTTCAGTCCGGAGCTTGATGCGTATATCAAGAAATATTATGCCGACAGCAAGAGCGATTTATTTGCGGTGTTCATTGAAAAGTGCGGTGCATTTACAAAAGCCGGCGGCTACTATGCAATGATAACCCAACACGCATGGATGTTCCTTTCAAGCTATGAAAAGCTGAGAAAAAAATTACAGTACAGCACAACCGTCAATATGGCACATTTAGGTGCAAGGGCTTTTGACGAAATAAACGGCGAGGTCGTTCAGACAACTGCCTTTGTAAATAAAAATCAGCACATTAATAACTATTCAGGCACTTATGCAAGGCTTATCGACGGCAAAAGAGAAAACGAAAAAAGTGCGATGTTCCTTTCACGTACATATAACTACACCGCTAATGCAGACAACTTTTCCAAAATTCCCGGCTCGCCTGTGGCGTATTGGGTGAATGAAAATGTGTTTAATTGTTTTGAAAATACCCGGAAAATCGAGGATATTTCATACCCCCGTCAAGGGCTTGCAACAGGAAATAATGATAGATTCCTCAGAATGTGGCATGAGGTAATCAATACAGATATAAAATTTAATGCTGAATCTCATGAGGAGTTTTTTAAAAGCTGTCTGAAGTATATACCATACAATAAAGGTGGGACTTTCAGAAAATGGTTTGCAAATATGGAGTTTGTTATTCGGTTTGATAAACGCTATTATAATATACTTGCAACGGTTGGAAATCATTTGCCGTCAAGAGATTTTTATTTTAAAGAAAGCATTACATGGTCAAAAGTAACCTCCGGTGGTTTGTCTATGAGATATATTCCTAAGGGCTCAACCTTCGATGTGGCTGGGTGTTCTATTTTTTGTGATAAAAATCTGATGTATTTATTAGGCTTTGTAAATACTTGTGTTATGCAAGCATTGATGAATATATTAAGTCAGACCTTGAATTATGAGGTCGGAAGTGTTAAAAAAATACCAATTATCTTTGATAAGATCGAAGAGGTTGAAAGTATAGTAAAAGATAATGTAAGATTATCGAAAGAGGATTTAACAAGCTTTGAAACTCATTTTGAATTTGAGAGACACCCATTGGTGTGAGGTAACAGATCAAAAAGTAAAAGAACAAATCAGCTGATTGGAGGTTACAAATGGGGAGATTAATTTCCGATAAATATAAAGAATGGGAAGCACAGTGTAACGAACGCTTCCGGAAGCTAAAGTCTAACGAAGAAGAACTAAACCGCATATTCATTGATATCTACGGCTTGCAGGATGAGCTGACACCCGAAGTAGAGGACAAGGATGTAACTGTACGCAAGGCTGACCTGACAAGAGAGATAAAAAGCCTGATAAGCTATGCTGTGGGGTGTATGTTCGGAAGATACAGTCTTGATGTTGACGGTCTTGCATACGCAGGCGGAGAGTGGGACAGCACAAAATACAAGACCTTTATCCCTGATGATGATAATATTATACCTATCTGCGACGACGAATACTTTGAGGATGATATTGTGGGGCGTTTTATTGATTTTGTAAGGGTTGTCTACGGCGAGGATACACTTGAAGAAAACCTGAAATTCATTTCCCTTGCACTCGGCGGCAAGGGAACGGCACGAGAGGTCATCCGCAGCTATTTTATAAACGGGTTCTATGCAGATCACGTTAAAATATATCAAAAGCGCCCGATATACTGGCTGTTCAGCTCAGGCAAAAGGGATGGCTTCAAGGCGCTGATATACCTGCACCGGTATAAGCCCGATACCCTTGCGAGGATCCGCACTGACTACGTCCATGAACAGCAGGAACGCTACCGCACACAGCTTCAGATGCTGAACGATAGTCTTCTCAGGTCCTCTGCGTCCGAAAAGGTGAAGCTGAATAAGCAGATCGCTAAATTGAAGAATCAGGCGCTTGAAATACAGCAGTATGAAGAAAAGATACATCACCTTGCCGATCAGATGATAGCGATTGATCCGGATGACGGCGTAAAGGTGAATTATGCAAAATTCCGGGATGTACTGGAAGGGTTAAAATAGACAGCAGTAAAAATTGAGGTAAAATATGAGTATCAATATTGAACAAGCATTAAAAGAGCGTTTTTCGGAGAATCTTCCGGATAATTATAAGCGGCGTATAATCTTCTGGCAAGACCCGGAGGGGCAATTTTCGTCAATGGTCGATGAGATACATATTGAAGGAGTAAAGCTGCTGAAGCTGACCGGAACGAACAATTTTGCCGCAAAAATGCTCCTGTCCGAAACAGACACCGTGAGCAATTATCTTGTTTATAACCCGATATCGTATACGGATATCAGCGATAACTGGCTGCTTGATATCGAGCTTTACAGCGAGGAATTCCGCGCCGATCTTTTGTCTGTACGTATGCAGGAGCTTGGAATGCAGGAGAATACACAACTGCGCAGGGCTATGAAAATTTATACGAGGTTTTTCGGGAATAAAGACCGTATCACAAAGCTTACAGCATTAAAAAGCAGCTATACTAATGCTGGTCAGCTTCATATTGATGTAATGGCGATTCTTGCCGGAACAAGCAGTAATACTGCATCCGGTGTCATTCGTGCAATCCTTATGCAGGGGCTTGACATTGAAGAAAACAAAGCCATTGAAAATATCCGCAAATTCGGCAGTGAGCCGGTTCTCCGGGAGATGATTGCCCGCTGCACCGGTTATATTTGCGAGGAAGAACAGGAATCACTTTTGCCGTTTGCTTCACATATACTTCTGACTGCGCTTTCTGTTACAATGAATTCGGATTGTCTCAGAGGATTTGAGGGGCTTATTTCAGAGCCGCACCGGCAGCGTTGTTTTGAGCTTGTCAGCGAGTGGCTTCATTCCGATGAGGATGACGAGTTGTATGATATTGCACGTGAGGTAGAAAAGCAGCATAAGCTTTCTGATCGTTTTGACAGATCTGATGTTGAGGAGCTTATGAACAGTGAGTGCCTGCCGTGCATCAACGAATGTATTCTGCGTCACTATATGTCGGAGATCTCTGACAGTATTATCAAGGCGGATGATATTGTAAAAGCAGTAGAAAAACGCAGGACGCTGAAATGGTACAAGCGGGTACAGTGCTATTATGAAGGCTTGCTTCAGGCGGCACAGATGCAGCAGTTTTATCAGACGAATATCGGCGGTTTTCATATAGCTGAATATGCAAGGCTCTGGAAGGAGTACACTGAAAATTACTGCAGGATGGATTATTTCTATCGAAAGTTCCATGCTGCATTCGGAAAAAGCCTGAAGGAGTCCGGCACGGTTCTTGATGACCTGTATAAGAATGTTGCCGACTATGTCGAAAAGCTCTATAAGAACTGGTTCCTGTCCGGGCTTGGCAGGCAGTGGACAATGCTTATTGCTGATGAACTTGAAAAAAGTGCTGTGCTTCCGGGAATCACTCACCAGAAGGATTTCTACAATACATACGTTAGTCCGGTTGTATCCGCAGGCAGCCGGGTCTATGTTATAATTTCAGATGCACTGCGTTATGAAGTAGCCGTGGAGCTTAAGGACAGGCTGCTGCGTGAGACAAAGGGCTCTGCCGGTATTTCTTCTATGCAGTCATGTTTCCCTTCTGTTACAGAATTTGGCATGGCTGCTCTCCTGCCGCATAACAGGTTAGAGATGACAAATGACATTAAAGTGCTCTGTGATGGTGAATCAACAGAAGGTACCTTGAACAGAGATAAAATACTGAAAAACCATCTGGCTGGAAGTGTTGCGATCACATATAAATCCTTGCTTGGAATGAAGCAGGCACAGAGGCGGGAGGTCGTCAACGGTAAAAGCGTAGTATATATATATCACAATTTGATAGATGCGGTTGGTGATAAAGCAGCAACGGAGGATCAGGTATTTGAAGCCTGTGATCGGGCTGTTACTGAGTTGAAGAACCTGGTGCGGCTGATTACCAATGACCTTAGCGGTGTTAATATATTTATAACGGCAGACCATGGTTTTCTTTATTCCTACCAACCACTGGAAGAAAGCGATAAGGCTGAAAAGAGTTTTGTATCAGGCGATATTATTGAGCTTGACCGCCGTTATGTTATTACCGGAGAGAAGTGTACAGCAGATCATCTGCTGAAAATACCCCTGACATATCTGAACAGCAGTCTGTCCGGCTTCACTCCGGGGGATAATATCCGGATAAAAAAACAGGGCGGCGGAATGAACTATGTACACGGAGGTATATCACCTCAGGAAATTGTTGTTCCTGTGATTGAGTTCAGAAATATGCGTTCAACATCAAAGCGTTTTGTAGATGTGAGGAAAGCGGAAATTCAGTTCATCAGCCAGAGCCGGAAGATTTCAAACAGTATCTTTTCACTGGACTTCTATCAGAAGGCTTCTGTCAGCGGAAAGATAACACCTGCGACCTACGAAGTGTTTATGGCGGACGCTTCGGGAAAGCCGGTCAGCGATACGAAGAAGATCATAGCCGATAAGACAAGTCAGAACGGTTCCGATCGTGTTTTCCGGATAAGGCTGACGCTCAGGAGTATGGAGTTTAAAAAGACAGAAGTATATTATCTGACGGTTGTTGATACTGAAACAAAGAATATTACTGAAAAAACAGAGTTTAATATAGATGTTGCGTTTATCAATGATTTTGATTTCTGATGTTACGGAGATATGGCAAAATGACAGAATTCGATGAAAAAGTATTGGAATAATTTCCGGGCAAGGCTGTCCGTAAAGATCTGACAATGCTGATGAAAAATGGTGCAAACGTGCCGACATATGTTCCGGAATACCTGCTTGGTATGTATTGTGCAACGGATGATGAGGATGCCATCCGGATAGCCTGCAAAAGATCAAACGTATTTTCAGCGAAAACTATGTCCGCCTTTATCAGAGTGAATATGTAAAATCCATGATATTATTGAAACAGAGCTTCTCACCAAGGAGGAATATGCCGGCAGCACCAATGAATCTCTGAGTGTGCTTACAAGATGTCTGGAAACAGCGGAGCTTCCTTAAGTTTATGGGAGTGCCAAAGCAATACCACATTGCCCATGAAATGCAGGTATATTCTGTATTCCTTGAATTGATTCCCTTGCTGAAAGGATGCGACACGAATTAATACTAATATTCGATAGAATACTTTAATATCTTTGGCGTTAAAATCCGCATAACTTCGTTGTCAATCCTCGGAATACATAAAGTATTCCTGCGGCC
>CACWVH010000026.1 GCA_902764235.1 uncultured Ruminococcus sp. | reverse complement strand
CTTATGGGTGAACAACTTAAAAACCTGAAATGCATAAAACAACGCATTATCTCTGGGTTTTTCAGAACAATCAATAATGAGTTTCACGGATTCAGGTATGACTGAAAAAGGGCAAGCAAGACAGGTGCTGAACCGTAAGTCGCAATTTATTCAGTGATTCCTTAAACCATATCACTGACAGTATTCATTTTAAGCGGCGGGAAATCAGAGTGGGGATATTCCGTAGCAGTTACCACACCGGTTTTTTCGTTTATATCAAGGATCGAATACTCCTCATTGTATCCGACTGATCCGGGATTCATAAGGATCATAGCTCCCTCCGCAGAGGTGAGCTGCTGATGGGTATGACCGAAAATAACGATATCAAAGCGGTTTGAACGACCCAGCTCTGTGAGTCTTGAAAGCCCCTGCTTTACGCCGAACATATGTCCGTGGGTTATGAAAAAACGCTTTCCGCAAAGCTCAAAATCCTGATAAGCAGGAAGATCGCTGCACCAGTCGCAGTTTCCGCTTACACCGAAAAATGCCTTGTCAGGGAAAAGCACCCTCATTTCATTGAAATCCCGTCCGCCGTCGCCGCAGAAAATTATCACTTCTGCCCGGCGGTGTTTTTTTATTATGCTTTTCATTGTTTCGCAGTCTCCGTGGCTGTCGGAAAAAACAAGAATTTTCATAGTGATGACCTCTGTTCATAATCTGAGATATTCAGCATAGTATGTAATAGCAGCTGAAAGTCTTTACAGCTGTAAATAGTTTGAAGCTTGCAAAGGGGAGGGACGGAAATGGATCAGAGCAAAGCACAGAAGCTTTTTGCAGGTTTGTCTGAGGAGCAGCAAAATACGGTGAAAAGTATCCTTGCGGATAAAAACAAAACGCAGGAAATACTGAATACTCCTCAGGCTCAGGCGCTTTTGAAAAAACTGACCGGAGATAATAAAAATGGATGATATTTCACAAAAAATCGGTGAGCTGCTGTCAGATCCGTCTATGATGGAGCAGATAAGGTCCCTCGGAGGTATGCTCGGAATGGGCGGACAGCCGCCGTCAAATCAGGTCACACCTGCACCGGCTGCACCGCCGTCACCGGTATCCGGAGGTATTTCTCCTGATATGCTGGGTATGATGATGAAGCTTGCTCCGCTTCTGTCATCTGTGAATGAGGAAAACGACAGCACAAGGCTTCTCAATGCACTCAGACCCTTTCTGAGCGAAAAAAGAAGGGGAAGGATTGACAGCACCATAAGGCTTATGAGCCTTATGCGTATATTGCCGATGCTTAAAGGTGTATTCTGACAGAAAACTGATCTGACCGGGGGGCGGAGATCCTGGATGAAAAAGAATTTGAGCGTATGAAAAAGGATGCTCAGAAGATTGTCGATGAATACAAGTCAAGGTCACAGCCGGATCCTCCGTCCGCTGCTGAAAATGATAAGAAGGAAGTAATCAGTCAGCATGAAAAAGCGGAAGAAAACGGTCTGTTGTCCTATTTTCTCGGGGATAAGGACAGGACTATAATTCTGGCGCTGATACTGCTTCTTATGGATGAGGGCGGGGATCACAGCCTGATGCTTGCTTTATTGTATTTGCTGATGTAGATCAGGGTCTGGATGCTGTATCAGACTCTGATCTGACCTTCACCCTCGATAATGAATTTCATGGAAGTAAGCTCATTAAGTCCCATCGGACCTCTTGCATGGAGCTTCTGTGTAGAAATACCTATCTCTGCGCCAAGACCGAACATTCCGCCGTCAGTGAAGCGGGTCGAAGCGTTTACATATACAGCAGCTGCGTCAACAACCTCAGTGAAACGCTTTGCAGCCTTATAGTCCTCAGTTATGATACATTCGCTGTGACCGCTTGAATATTTTGCGATATGTGAAACAGCCTCATCGAAGGAGGAAACAACCTTTACGGCAAGGATATAATCGCCGTATTCTGTTTCCCAGTCGCTTTCATCCGCCGGAACAACGCTGCTGCCGAGTATTGAAACGGTTTTCTCGCAGCCTCTCAGCTCTACATTTTTCTCATCGAGCCTTGCCTTGATAGCCGGCAGGGCTTTTTCAGCTATGCTTTCATCAATGAGAATTGTCTCGATGGCATTGCATACAGACGGACGTGAGGTCTTTGCATTGAAAATGATATCAGCTGCCATATCTATATCAGCCTTTTCGTTTACATATACATGACAGTTTCCTGCACCTGTTTCAATTACAGGAACCTTTGCGTTCTCCACAACTGCACGGATAAGCCCCTTGCCGCCTCTCGGGATAAGTACGTCAAGATAATCTGTAAGAGCCATAAGCTCTGTTGATGATGCACGGGAGGTATCGGTGATGAGCTGAATTGAATTTCTGTCAAGTCCGGCGCTTTCTACTGCGTCACGCATTATATCGGCTATACATTTGTTTGAATTGATAGCCTCCTTGCCGCCTCTGAGGATAACGGCATTTCCGCTTTTAAGGCAAAGAACAGCAGCGTCTGCTGTAACATTCGGACGAGCCTCAAAGATAATTCCGATAACGCCCAGCGGAACTCTTACCTTGGTTATTTTAAGACCGTTCGGGCGCACGCCGCCTGAGATCACGTCACCGATAGGATCCGGCAGAGCTGCAACCTCAAGCACACCCTGAGCGATGCCGTCAATTCTTTTTTCATCAAGCATGAGCCTGTCAAGAAGTGAAGCTGAAAGACCGTTGTTTTTGCCGTTTTCAAGATCGATACTGTTAGCTCTGATAATAGCATCCTTGTTGTCAGTAAGAGCTTTGGCAATTGCTTTCAGAGCATCATTTTTCTTTTCACCTGCTGTTGCGAGCGTTCTTGCTGCGATTTTTGCAGCAGCGCCCATTTGTTCGATCACTGTCATTTTTAATTACCTCCCGGAAAATTGGTTATGTTTATATTTTGCCTTCCTCGGCTGTAAAAAGAGTACCTATCTGTTCGCCCTCAAGAAGCTTATAGATCTTTGAAGGGTCAGCGCCGCTCATTACACAGGTATTGATGCCTGCACTTGTTGCGGCAGCGGCGGCGGTTATTTTGGTTGACATACCGCCTGTACCTCTGTTGCTTCCGGAGCCGCCGGCTATTTCACGGATATGGTCGTCTATGTAATTGACGACCTTTATTTTTTTCGCATCAGGATCCTTTCTCGGGTCCTTCTCGTAAAGACCGTCAATATCTGTCAGAATAATAAGAAGATCAGCGCCCACAAGATCGGCAACGATAGCCGAAAGATTATCATTATCCCCGAAATTAGCACCGATAAGCTCATCGGTAGCAACTGTATCGTTTTCATTGACAATGGGGATGATACCCATTTCAAGGAGTGTCTGAAAGGTGTTGACAACATTTTGCTTGGATAGCTCGTTAAGTACGATATCCTTTGTAAGAAGTATCTGTGCTACATTATTATTGTATTCGCCGAAAAACTTATCATAGAGGAACATCAGCTCACACTGACCGACAGCTGCGAGAGCCTGTTTTTCCTTGGTTTCGGTCGGGCGCTTTTTGATACTGAGCTTACCTACGCCTACGCCTATTGCGCCTGAGCTTACGAGAATAATCTGTTTGCCGCTGTTATGAAGATCGCTGAGAACCTTGCAGAGCTTTTCGAGATTTCTGAGATTCACATTTCCGTTTTCATAGGTAAGTGTTGAAGTACCCACCTTAACCACAACTCTTCTTGACTGAAAAGTATTCATTATTCCTGTCTCCTTTATATTTCTGAAATAACCTGTTTTCATATTAATACATTGTAATAATACTACTTTTCCTCCCTCAAGTCAATAACAGCGCTGCAACGGACACGGAAATCAACTTTCTTAAAAAGAAATATTATTTAACCTTTTTTCTTACATTTTACTTGTATTTGAAGCGAAATGCGGGGGCTTTCCGGTCGCCCCCGCACCCCTTCGGTATCAAAAAAACAAAAAATATATATGAGAATATTTTAAAAAATGATTTCCATGTGCGGCGGAGTTCCTCCGCTGTCAAAATTGCGGCTCAGGTTTTCTTCTGACAAATACTTTTATATCGCTTGTATATAGTTTCTACATATCCTCTATAAAATAATACGAACAAAATCAGGGGTACTTAAAGTCTTTGGATCAACGAAACGAAGCTGCCACCCTGACACGAAATCTGCTGCCACTATTATAGTAAGCGAGCACGCCGCAGGCAGCGCAGCGTGGGAAAGTGAGTGCAGTAAGCGAGCACGCACACCGCAGGCGGTGGGCGGGTGGAGATAAGGAGGTGAGATTTCCAAAGAGAGGAAACTTAAGAGGAGGGGCAGCGCCCCTTCTCTTATGGTTCTTCTCTTTGGCTGCGTCCGCATTCTGCGGACGCCATCCCTTCGACAGCAGCAGTCAGCATGAACTTAAAAGAAACGAAGTCAGTTTCACACACAACATAGAAATAAAAATTAACCTCTGCATATAAATTTATTTATCGGACTAAACTCAGAAAAGTTATGTAAAAACAAAATTACCTTTTTGAAATATGTATTTTATATTTCTATACTGATAATAATAATAACATGATGTGATTGATGCGGAATGTAATGTGGAATGACGATTAAATTTCAAGATCATCTGAGCTTGAATGAATCATATGTCAATCTCCCTGACTTTACGTACTGTGATGCTGAACGGAGGATGATTATGAAAAGGACAGTTGTGATTTGCGGTGACTGCGGAGAAAAGGAGCTGACCTCGGAGATAGTCAGAGCATGCTCAGAAAACGGCGGAGCGCTTGTCTGTGACGGTGACAGAATATATTCTACCTGTGAGGAGCCGTATTTTCTCATTTTCAGTGTATGCACGTTGTCCGATCTGTATATACCTGACTGTATCGTAGTGCTCGGAAAAGCCTTGCTTCAGATAAGAGATGATATCGACCTTTCCGGAAATATCTGTATAATCGACGGAGAAAACAGTGATAGTATACGTTTTGCGGCAGCTGTGAAAGCGGATGTCATAGGATGCTCAATGTCGGGACATGACAGCCTTACGGTATCTTCTTTCGGTGAGGACGGTACAGCCATAATCACACTGAGAAGAAGTATAGATACAAGCTGCTGCCATATTGAACCCTGTGAATTCAGAGTGAAAAGAAAGGAAAATAATAATATTTATCCTTTGCTTGCTTCATGCGCTGTACTTATGCTTGGGGGGAGACTGACAGAAAATTCAACATAAAATTTGAAGTTTGTGCTATGTTTATCTGTATAATAATGATAATGGTCTGATTTAACGCTTTACCGGACTTAATTTGTTGACAAAAGTTATTTAAAAGTATAAAATATGAAACAGAAAAATTGAAAGGACGGTATTTCGGACATGAATAATATGTTTGAAATAAGCGAGGGCAGACCTGATGTCACAGGAAAGGGCGAGCCTATCATTGAATTCAATAATGTAACAAAGATCTATACACTTTATAAAAACAGCCGTGAGCAGTTCAAGGCGCTTTTTATCAAATCAAGAAAATATAAGCGTTCAAAGGCTCTTGACGGAGTGGATTTCAAGATATATAAGGGCGAGTCTGTGGCAATAATCGGAAAGAACGGTGCAGGTAAGTCTACTGTGCTTAAAATGATTACCGGCGTTGCATTTCCGACTACCGGAGAGGTAAAAGTAAAGGGAAGAGTTGCCGCACTTCTTGAGCTTACAGCAGGCTTTGTTCCGGATATGACCGGCAGGGAAAATATCAGCTTCAAATGCTATGTCCTTGGACTGAGTGAGGATGAGATCAAGGAAATCGAGCAGAAGGTCATTGATTTTGCCGACCTCGGTGATTATATCGACCAGCCTGTACGTACATATTCATCAGGTATGAAAATGCGTCTGGGCTTTGCGATCAATATCAATATGAATCCCGATATTCTTGTTATAGATGAGGCACTCAGTGTAGGTGACGCAGCCTTCAAGAAAAAGTGTAAGGCAAAGATACGTGAGCTTATCAGCCGTGATATCACCGTCCTTTATGTAAGCCACGGAAGAGATATCCGTGAGGTATGCAAGCGCTGCATATTCCTTCAGAAGGGAAAGGTCATTTTTGACGGCGGAATGGAAGAAACTCTTAACAAATATCCTGAATTCGGGAAATAATAAAAACAGCGTGTATCACCCGGGAGTGTCCATTTGGCGATACACGCTTTTTATTATCATTTGTTGCGCTCCGTGACGAGAAGCTTCAGATTATCATTTTCCATTTTGATTTTTTTGATACGAGCTGCAACGGTATCCTTACTTTTGGTTTTATTATCCAGTGAATTGTACCAATACTGTGTTTCATAGAAATTTTGTATATGACTGTAATCAGTGGGGAATATGTATCCATTTTTAGCATATAAAGTATTGATGAGAAGCTGCAGATCATCTTTTGTATAATCTGATAGATCAGAGGCTGAAAGCTTATTGCCCAGCATCTGATAGGTAATATATGCATCATCCGGGTCGGTATAACTGAAATGATTTTTCTGTATGTTTTCGTATGACGGTTCAGGTGACGGTTCAGGTGATGGTTCAGGTGATGGTTCGGGTGACGGCTCAGGCTCAGAGCTTTCCTCGGGTTTCTCCACTATAACACTGACATTCGCAGTTTTTCCGTTCTTACTGGCAGTGATTACAGCATTTCCCTCAGCTACACCAGTCAGCGAACCGTTTGAGTCAACGACAGCAACGCTGTTGTTGTTTGATACCCATGTATAATCAGAGGTTTTCAAATTCCCGGAAGAGGACTGTACGGTAAAGGAACGCACCTCTCCGATTTTTATGGTACAGCTGTTGGGGATAACTGTAAAGCTTTCATCAGTCTCGGATGATTCATGTGATGACAGCTCGAAGAATGAAGGCTCTTTTAAAGATGATTCTTGTACCTGTGAAGCCTCCTGTGAAACGGCTGATGCTGCTTCACTAACTCTGTTTTCAGCGTCCTTTTCTCCTCCGGACTTGTCTGAGCAGCCTGAAAAGATAATCATGCCTGATATAACGGCAAATATTAGAATTCTATTCCTGATATTCATTTTTCCTCCCTGTGTGAGCACTTTTTATTAAGGAAGTGCCAGATTATTAGTTTATTCAAATAAATTATATATCAGAAAAGAGAATTTGTAAAGATGTAATTGATAGATAATAAAGGGATAACAAAAATATGAGAAAATATATGAATTTATTAAATTGTAAAAGTATAAAATTTATGTAACAAAGCAGAAAAATAAGTAAGAAAACCCAAAAAACGGGAAATCCGTTATATAGCATAAAAAATGAATAAAAAAACAGGAATGTATCAATAAATTTTATTTTTACTATTGAAAAATGGAACAAAATAGTATAGAATATACTTTGTAAGCACTGTGTACGGTTATTGCTTTTATCCGCAGCACAGGCAAGCTCCGCTCAGCGGAGACCGCAGAAGCAGCCGGAACTGAGCCGCTTTCTGCAAAATCGTTAACCGGCATATGCCGGGGAAAGGATGTAAGTAAAATGAACTATCTTAACAAGAAAACTGTTGAAGATATCGATGTAGCAGGCAAGAAGGTTCTTGTTCGCTGCGACTTCAACGTACCGTTTGACGGTGAGGGCAATATCTCTGACCCGAAGAGAATCAACGAGGCTCTCAAAACTATCAAATATCTTATCGACAATAAGGCAAAGGTTATCCTTTGCTCACATCTCGGCCGTCCGAAGGGCGAATTCAATATGAAGTATTCACTCGCTCCTGTTGCTGCTTATCTTTCAAAGGCTCTCGGCTTTGAAGTAAAGATGGCAAAGGACGTTGTCGGCGAAAGCGCAAAGAGCATTGCTGCTTCACTCGGAGAGGGCGAGGTAGAGCTTATCGAGAATGTTCGTTTCCATAAGGAAGAGGAAAAGAACGATCCTGAATTTGCAAAGGAGCTTGCTTCTCTTGCAGAGATCTATGTAAATGATGCATTCGGTACTGCACACAGAGCTCATGCTTCAACAGCAGGCGTTGCAGATTACCTCCCGGCAGTATGCGGCTATCTCATCCAGAAGGAGATCACCGTAATGGGCGGCGCACTTGAGGATCCCAAGAGACCCTTCGTTGCAATTCTCGGCGGTGCAAA
This sequence comes from uncultured Ruminococcus sp., assembly GCA_902764235.1. Classification (GTDB taxonomy): domain Bacteria; phylum Bacillota; class Clostridia; order Oscillospirales; family Acutalibacteraceae; genus UBA1213. The sequence goes on along the minus strand of CACWVH010000026.1, from coordinate 29,449 downwards.
GGTATCAGATAAGATCGGTGTTATCACTAACCTCCTTGATAAGGTAGATACACTTATCATCGGCGGCGGTATGGCATACACCTTCATGAAGGCTCTTGGCTACAGCACAGGTACATCTATCTGTGAGCTTGATAAGGTAGAGCTTGCAAAGGATATCATGGCTAAGGCTAAGGCTAAGAACGTAAACTTCCTCATTCCTGAGGATACAGTTGTCGGCACAGAGTATAAGCCGGATACAGAATTCAAGACCGTTGACTCCGATAAGATCGAGGCTGACTGGATGGGTCTTGATATCGGACCTAAGACAAGAGAAAAGTTTGCAAACGCTCTTGTTGGCGCAGGTACAGTTGTATGGAACGGTCCTATGGGCGTTTCAGAGTGGGAGAATTTTGCAGCAGGTACAATTTCAGTTGCAAAGGCAGTTGCTGAGAGCGGCGCTATCTCCATCATCGGCGGCGGCGATTCAGCTGCAGCAGTTGAGAAGCTCGGCTATGCTGACAGAATGACTCATATTTCAACAGGCGGCGGCGCATCTCTCGAATTCCTCGAGGGCAAGGTTCTTCCGGGTATTGCTTGCCTCAACGAAAAATAATAATGCATGATTCATAATGCAGTATGCATAATGAAATGCTTTATTCAGGTATTTAAATTACGGGGTAGGGCAATCGCTCTGCCCCATAATTAATATGTAAGCAGATCTGACGGGATCAGATTCCGATGATTTATTTTTAGTGTAAAAACGCATAGTGCAGGGCAGAAGCTCTGGCATATACCAAAGGCAAAGCCTTTGGCTGGGTCGGGTGGCAAAGCCCGATAAAAGAAAGAGAGGAGTAATTACAATGAACAAGGAACTCAGACAGGCGGTTATCGCAGGTAACTGGAAAATGAACAAGACAAGACCGGAGGCAAAGGCTCTTATCGAGGAACTCAAGCCTATCGCAGAAAAAGCAAGCTGCGGCGTAGTAATTTGCGTGCCCTTCACAAACCTTGAAACAGCTGTTGAGCTTACAAAGGGAACAAACATCAAGGTCGGCGCAGAGAATGTACATTTTGAGAAGAGCGGTGCTTTCACAGGCGAGATCTCAGCTGATATGCTCACAGAGATCGGCGTAGAATATGTTATCATCGGTCACAGCGAAAGAAGACAGTATTTCGGTGAAACAGACGAAACTGTAAACAAGAGAACAAAGGCAGCTCTTGCAGCAGGACTCAAGCCTATCGTATGCGTAGGCGAGCTTCTTTGGGAGCGTGAGTGCAATATCACAGAGGAAGTAGTAGCAAGACAGATCAAGCTTGATCTCTTCGATGTATCTGCTGAGGATGTAAAGAAAACCATCATCGCATACGAGCCGGTATGGGCAATCGGCACAGGCAAGGTCGCAACAGCAGAACAGGCTGAGGAAGTATGCAAGCTCATCCGTGATGTACTTGCAAAGCTTTACGACAAGGAAACAGCAGATGCTGTTACCATCCAGTACGGCGGATCAATGAACCCGAAGAATGCTGCCGAGCTTCTTGCACAGGAGGATGTTGACGGCGGACTCATCGGCGGTGCATCACTTAAGGCAGCAGATTTCGGCGTACTTCTTGACGAAGCAAGCAAATAATATTATCTTGATCAGAAACAAAAAGTATCGGGCGAGTAATTCACCCGGTACTTTTGCTGAAATATAAGATTGTAAGAATCAGTGAAAATCTTTAATGTTAAAGTTATCTCTTTAAGTAACAAATAAGGAGTCTTTATTATGAAAAACAACAGATATATTGTTCTTGCTATGGCGTTGACAATGGCAGTGTCTTGTTTATCAGGATGTAATAATGATAAACAAGAACAGAATAATTCAGCCGACCAGAGTGTATCTGACAGTTCAGAAGTATCATCAGAAAAGCAGTCTGAAAGTATCAGTGAATCTGAAAAGGACACGGTTTTTAACCTGGGCGAAAGGAAGTATTATATTTCCGGAGCAGCGGTATTTGATATAACAGATGCAGATTCACCGAAGTATCTCCGGATAAGTGATCCGCAGACACTTGATGATGGAGTAGAAAAAACAGGAACACCTCATCTGTTCAATATGAATATGTATAAAATGCTCAGAAATGGCAATGAGGTGATAGGAAACAATTTTGATGAACCATATATTTTCAAATGGAAAATAGAAGAGAATAATGATGTCAAAAAAACTATCCTGTACGATCATTCTTTATGGACACAGACAATAAAGGAAAAAATCAAAGAATACCCATCTGTTACAGATGATCCTGAAATTATATCAGATGAAATGATGGTTAATTCTCAAAGCTATACTGATGCTGGAGACGGTTATATTTATTTCATCTATTTCCCTGCAATAGAGCACTTGTCAGCTCAGCTTGGTCTGTCATTTTCAGTAGGCAGATTTGCAAAGGATGGCAGCGGAATGGAATTTCTAGATGATATAAGAGCAGGCTCCATAGCTGCCAGTGGCGGATATCTGTATTATCTTGATAACGGATTCAAGATGAAGGATAAGAAAACAGGCGGAATTGATTCCGACAGAGTAGGCATTTATAGGATAAAGCCTGACGGAAGCGAAAAGAAAAAGCTTGCTTTAGTATATTCTCAGAAAGATAATTACAAGGACGATCCTGTTCAGGCAGCCAGCCATACTGGCGGAAGGCTTGAAATATCCGGAGAAAACCTGTATTATCTTGCGGCAGATGAAAAAGGAGAAACCTATTTGTATAGGATGCCTCTTGAAGGCGGAGATCCCGTAAAGCTGACGAAAAGTCCTTGTGCAGATTATTATGTAGATGAGGAAAATAAGACAATATATTTCCAGAAGGGTACAATGAAAAAATCATCACCTGAAGGATGTTCAGTATATTCTATGCCGCTGGACGGCGGAGATGAAACAGAGCTCTTTAATAAACTGGAAGTACCTACATACGGATTCTGGGCAGATGTTGACGGCGATTATCTTTATCTGTCAAATTACAACAGATTTGTAAATTATGTTGAAGAAGCAGATGCCTCATCCTATCGTTCAGGACAGCGTTTCAATCTTAAAACAAAAGAAATGGAAAAACTGTCATGTACAGCAAAAGGTGAATTGAAATCTGTTGACGATATTGAAATAAAGTGGATCAAGGAAGACAATAAAGCTGAGTGATTTCACATATAAACATATGAATGGAGAAAAACTATGAAAAAACCATTAATACTAATGATACTGGATGGCTTCGGTATCGGAACAAACTACGGAAATGCAATCCGCAGTGCAAACAAGCCAAACCTTGAGCATATACTTTCCACAAATCCGTGGGGACTGATTGCTGCATCCGGCATGGATGTAGGACTGCCTGATGGACAGATGGGCAATAGTGAGGTAGGTCATACAAATATCGGTGCAGGCCGTGTAGTATATCAGGAGCTCACAAGAATAACAAAGGCTATAAAAGACGGAAGCGTTCTGAAAAATGAAGCTCTTGTAAATGCAATGAAGAATGCTGCTGAAGAGGGAAAAGCACTGCATTTCATGGGACTCCTTTCACCCGGCGGTGTACACAGCCATAATACACACCTCTACGGACTTGTTGAAATGGCAAAGACAATGGGTGTCAAGAATGTAAATATCCATGCGTTTCTTGACGGACGTGATGTACCGCCTTCAAGTGCAAAGGATTATATTGTTCAGTGTAAGGCAAAGCTCGATGAAATCGGTCTTGGACGCATTGCGACTATTTCCGGACGTTATTATGCAATGGACAGAGATAATAACTGGGATCGTGTTGAGAAGGCGTACAGTGCGCTTGTATATGGAGAAGGCAATAAGGCAGCCAATGCTGTTGAAGCAATCACAAAGTCATATGATGACGGAGTAACAGATGAATTTGTTATCCCGACAGTATGCGTTGAAGGCGCAACAATTAACAGCGGAGATTCTGTTGTATTCTTCAACTTCCGCCCTGACAGAGCAAGAGAGATCACAAGAACCTTTGTTGACCCTGAGTTCAGCGGCTTTGAAAGAAGAAACGGCTTTTTCCCGCTTACATACGTATGCATGACTCAATATGATGCGACAATGCCAAATGTTGAGATCGCATTCAAGCCCCAGAAGCTTTCAAATATGTTCGGTGAGTATATCTCCCGCAAGGGTCTGACTCAGCTCAGAATTGCAGAAACAGAAAAGTATGCACATGTAACCTTCTTCTTTAACGGCGGTGTAGAGGCTGTCAGTGAGGGAGAGGACAGATGCCTTATCCCGTCCCCGAAGGTTGCAACATACGATCTCCAGCCTGAAATGAGCGCATACGAGGTAACAAAGAATGTCGTTGAAAGAATTGAAAGCGGCAAATATGATGTAATAGTCCTTAATTTTGCAAACTGCGATATGGTAGGACATACAGGAGTATTCGAGGCTGCTGTAAAGGCTGTTGAAGCTGTTGATGATTGTGTAGGACAGGTTATCAAGGCAATTAAAAAGATGGATGGCGTTGCTCTTATCACAGCGGATCACGGCAATGCGGATAAGATGCTTGACGAGGACGGCGAGCCTTTCACAGCTCATACGACCAATCTTGTACCCTTTATTGTAGTAAATCATCCCTGTGAGCTTCGTGACGGCGGCAGACTTGCCGATATTGCACCCACAATGCTAAAGCTTCTCGGACTTCCTCAGCCTGAGGAGATGGACGGCGTAAGCATAATTAAATAAACCGTATTTCTGAAAAATATGAAATAAAGAACACCGGCGATCTCTTTGATGATCCTGCCGGTGTTTTGTTTGCGCCACAAAAAAGAAAAGACCGCCGGAAACGGCGGCTTTAGTCATCTGAAGAATCAGTAATGCTTTTTTCTTCAAACATGGCTTCAAATGTAGACTTAACAGAATTATTGTCTGAGGAAACCGAAACAAGTACATAGGGATAATGGGTGAAAACCTTGCTTTCCTGAATGGCATTGTAGGCTTTTTCATTAATGTTCTGATACGTTGATTCCTTTTCGCTCAGATAATCCTCTATAACATCAAGAAGCTTTTGCTGCTGATCTTCGTTATTCAGCTTAAAGCAGGCAAGCTCTGTAAAATTATCAGTTCTGGACGAGATATATACAGCTGAATCAGAAACAACTCCTGAAGGTATCTCGTAATATTTGATTATATTATCACCGGTGATCTCAGACAGGTTTTCATAATTCATTTTGCTTATGACCTGCTTTGTAATATCATGTGCTGTATAATTGAACGTTCCTTCGGTTCCTGAGGCTCTGAAGATGAGAAGAATAATCAATGATATTATCGCGGCGGTTGCTGCGATAGCAGTTACAACAACGATAGTAAGACGTATGTTATTAGTTTTTTCTGATTCGTTATTATCCTTCAAGCATTTCACCTCCGCAACACCGATAAAATAATAAATTTAAAGTACGTTAATATTATACAATTTTACAGCATTTTTTTCAACTACAATATTGTAATATAATTGACAGATAATACAGAATGTATAATTTCAAAAAGAAAAAAACGGCACATAAAGTACCGATAAAAATAAAAGTCCGCCCAACCGTACACCGTAGATAATAACCTGCCTACGAGAGAAGCAGGTGGGTATCCTCTCCACAATTTCATACTCCCTTCGTCCGCAGGAGCGGGAGGTCTGAAGTCCACTGCAGAAGCCGGATTCCCGATTTAAAGGTTGTAGGGTTATTTTACACGATCAATACGCATCGGGCAGACAATTTAACTAAATTTGTTCACTTGAGTGTATATTTATTATACAACGGTTATAACAAAAAATCAAGGGGTAAAGCAATATTTTTTAAATTATTATTCTTCCTCAAGTGATGAATCGAAATTCTGTTCAAAGATCTCAGCAAGCTCATCGAGAAGATCCTCATCCTCGATCTCAGCAAGCTGCGGCTCACCGTTTTCATCCTCAACAGCTTCAAAGATCATATATGTGCTTCCTGCTTCGATATCCTGGTCAGGAAGATCAAACTGTGGAGCAAGAGCATAGTAATGTCCGTCCTTATGATCTATTTCATCGATAACCTCAAATTCATATTCTGTGCCGTCTTCATCCACAAGACTAACGAGGTCTGTTTCGGGGAATTCCTCATCCTGCAGCTCTTTTTCCTTATCGCTCATAATAAACATCTCCTTATTCAGATAATAAAGATATTGAAAAAACAACATCATAAAATCTATTTTAAACTTATTTTGAAGATAAGTCAAGTGTATTTGCAACTAAATTTTAAAATAATATTTTTTAAAAAAGTTCAAAAAAACTATTGACATTATACAAATATGTGGTATAATATATTCAAGATAAACAAAGACCAAATCTGATGACTGCGATTGGGTTTTAGTTTGATCTAATTCAAGAAGGGAGGCAAGCTCCAATGGGCGAATCAGAACCGGTTATTTCAGATCTCAATACCTCTTGGTGCGAGGTCTTCTACGGAGAAAAGATCAGATAAGAACTTGTTTTATGAGCCTTGCTCCGGTCGATCCGTACAGCAGCTATAGTGTACGGCAACTTCCGCAGAGCAGCTTCGAATTAAAAGCAATGTGCTTGTAAGTTCTTTATAGTCTTTGAACTGTGGGAAGATGCCTGACGATGACGGTCAGCAGCAGCCCGATGGTTTTACGAAGTGGGCGGCGGCAGGGCAGCTTCGGCTAAGAATTTACAATTGAATATCTTCCGTGATTTTCTTAAATTCTTTTGTAGTTTTCACGGAATTCTTTAACCGCTGACAGCGGGGATGGCTTCTATAAAGAAGAAATTGTCATAGGCTGAACAGTATATTTGAACCGTTTATTTCTCGGAAGTTCCTCACATTACAAAGTTTATAGTATCAATGTGTGGGCCGGATACAGGTTCGGCCGTCTGAATAAAGCATTAAGGCAGGCAATTTGCCTCCGATGGTGTGGCGCAATGGTCAGTGCACCTAATGTATTCTGAGAGTAAATTGGATTATTGCAGTTTTTGCTTATTATATAATCTATACAGACAGGAATGTTTCCAATGTAATACTTAGGTTTTCAGTACTTTCTTATAAAAACCCTTTCAAATAACTTATAGGAATGATTCCAATGCCGAATTAATTCGATTGACTTGTTGTCATAAGACTTCTCCTATAATCAAATTCCCCGGCGGCTTGCAGGCTGTCGGGGAATGTCATTTAAAAATATTTTATTTATTCAGAAGCTCCTCAAGAGCAAGAGCAAGCTGATCCGGGCAGGATGTACCTCTGCCGTTGCAGTCGATACCCTTGCATTTGCTGATAACATCCTCTGCCTTCATTCCTTTGACAAGGCTGGCGATACCCTGAGTATTGCCGTTGCAGCCTCCGTTGAATCTGACATTTGTAATAATATTGTTTTCGTCTGTTTCGATTTCGATAGATCTGGAACAGACTCTTTTTGTCTTATAAAGAGTTTTCATTCTATTCACTCCGAATCACTTTATATTGTCACGGGAAATAAAATGACCGATGCAGCAGCACCGGTCAGAAAATTTATCAGTCACTTGTATAGGGGAGAAGTGAAAGATATCTTGCACGCTTGATAGCAACTGTAAGCTCACGCTGATGACGAGCGCAAGTACCTGTTACTCTGCGGGGAAGAATCTTAGCTCTCTCAGAAATAAAACGACGAAGTCTTGAAATATCCTTGTAGTCGATTACTTCAACCTTGTCTACACAAAATGCACAAACCTTTTTACGACCCTTGCGGCCGCCTCTGCGGTTATCTCTTTCGATTCTTTCAGCCATCGGAAGTTTCCTCCTTTACATTATAATCAGAAGGGCAGATCTTCATCGGTAGGCATCTCATCCGCAAAATCATCATTTGAACCGTTGGAATAGGACGTAGCGGATTCCTGACGATAAGACTGCCTGTTGTTGTAGGTATTGCTGTAGCTGTTGCCACCATCATAGCTGTTGCCATTGTATGATGATGAAGAACTGTTCTTTGAATCACAGAAATCAACATTATCTGCCCATACTTCAAATGTATAGCGTTTTGTTCCGTCCTGAGCTGTATATGAGCCGGTACGGATCGATCCTGTAATACCAATTCGCTGACCTTTTGAAAAATACTTACATATCATCTCAGCTCTTTGACTCCAGGCAACAATATTAATAAAATCAGCCTGTCTTTCCTCTCCGGCTCTTACTCGACGATCAACAGCAATTGAAAACCGGGTAGTAGCAGTTCCGGATTGAGTATGTCTGAGTTCAGGATCAGCGGTCAGTCTGCCAATTAAAGATACATTATTCATAAAACTGCCTCCTTAATCAAGCTTCCTTTTTAACGATCATTGAACGGAGAACACCGTCAGTGATCTTTGCAACTCTGTCAAGCTCAGCGGGTAATTCAGCTTCAGCCTTGAAGTTGAAGAGTACATAGTAAGCGTCAGTTTCCTTGTTGATAGGATAAGCGAGCTTTCTCTTGCCCCACTCGTCAACGCTTTCGAGAGTACCATTCTTTTCGATAAGACCCTTGAACTTATTAACAGTTTCTGCCACAGCCTCTTCACCCTGCTTCAAAGAAACAACGTAAACGGCTTCATAAGAATTGATAACTGCCATCTTTTGCACCTCCTTCTGGACTTATGGCTGCTGTTCCTGACAGCAGCAAGGATGTTATGTACACATAACAAAAAGTATTATAACACCTGCTTTGACAAAAGTCAAGCTTTTTCCCGCCGGCGTGCCGCCGGTGTCGCGACGTGCTATCGCTTCACTACGTTTCGCTCTGTGTTCAGAACTTCTGTTTTATTCCCGCGGTTCTGATTTATTCTGACCAATACTTTTATGTCAGTTGTTTACAGCTCCCTCAAAACTCCCAGAAATATTTTACACCATGTCCGTTCTCGATATCGTTCTTTAATAATATACAATAATAAGAAAAAACCGCTGCCAAAAGGATTTGCAGCGGTTTTAAAATACTTATCAAAGCTCAGCAGCGATAGTTTTAAGATATTCTCTGAACGGACCTCCGAGCTTCGGGTTGCGGAGAGCTATCTCGACTGTTGCCTGAAGAGTACCCAGCTTGTCACCCATATCATAACGCTTGCCTGTATAGTCAACGCCGATGATACCAACATTCTGCGCAAGTGTACGCATTGCATCTGTAAGCTGTATCTCGCCGCCGGCTCCGGGAGGTGTATTATCGAGTATATCAAATATATCCGGTGTAAGAACGCATCTTCCGAGGATGGAATAAAGAGAAAGCACTGCTTCCTTTGTTTTCGGCTTTTCGATCATGTCAGTACAGCTGTAAAGATTATCCTCAAGATGATCCACCTTTAGTGAGCTGTATTTGAAGATCTGATCCTCCGGGACAGCCTTGATGCCGACAGCAGCCTTGCCGTATTTTTCATAAGCACGGATAAGCTGACCGCAGGCAGGATCGTCACCAATAATAACATCATCGCCGTAAAGAACAGCAAAAGGCTCATCTCCGACGAAAGAGCGGGCGCAGTTTACTGCATGACCGAGACCCTTGGTTTCCTTCTGACGGACAAAATAAATATTAGCCAGCTTAGAAATAGAAACTATTTCATCATAGACATCATTTTTGCCTGAAGCGATAAGTCTGTCCTCAAGCTCCGGAGCACGGTCAAAATGATCTTCAATGATACCCTTGCCGCGGTTGGTAATGATAAGAATATCAGTTATTCCTGAGTTGACAGCTTCTTCAACGATATACTGAATGGCAGGCTTGTCAACGATCGTAAGCATTTCCTTTGGCATTGCCTTTGTTGCTGGCAGAACTCTTGTACCGAGACCGGCAGCAGGGATGACAGCTTTTGTGACTTTCATAATTTTTCCTCCTGATCATTACATAATATTTTTAAAATAACTGTTACTACGAAAAGAAATACATAATAGCTACACTTATAATAGATTCACAGGTCAACAGGGTAAACGCAGCGCCGGGATGAACGCCGCCTTTTCTGATGATACTGCGTTTGATATCTTCCGGTTGTTCATCAACAGAATTGGTTTTGATATTTTTGACTGTTTTAATTGCTTTTTTGTAATAACCCTTGTTTGCCATGATACCACAGAATATCATAACAATAAAAGATACCAGACTGAGTACATAGGGCAGAGCCATAATAAGCATTTCCTGGTTAGTACAGTTTTCGGATATCCATTTGAAATACTCCTGATAGGTTGGTGCATATCCGGGTACTCCGAGTGCATTATTAGCTTTTTCCCAGAGCTCTCCTGACCAGAACTTCATGGCAAACCCCTGAAAAGCACTTATTGCAAGCATCAATAATGATATCAGTATTCCTTTAATGTACTGTTTTCTGTAAATATACCAAGCACCATTGAATAAAAAGGCTGCAAAATTGAATCTGCTGGAATTGAAGTTTTTGATCCTTGAGAACACGGGAATATAATATAACACATTTGAACCTACATAATCCGAAAGCTCATCTGCAGTAACCCCGCCATGATCCTCATTCAGATCATACCCGAAATTAAAGGGTGTATTTCCGTTAGCGTAGAAGTCAGCGCTTCCCATAACCGGAGTGACATTTTTGATCTGCTCACGGATTTTTTCAAGCTCTTCGCTGCTGTCATCGTTCTGAGGTTCACTGTGATGTGTAAATGCAGACTGACCGGTAAGAAATTCTCCGCAGTTTTCGCAAACTATTGAATCCTTTGAATTTTTATGACCGCAGAATCTGCATACAGTGTTGTCAGAATCATCTGAAGCATCATTTTCCTGAGCTTCTGTATCATTGCAATACACAGATTTCCAGCTTTTGCCTTCCTTGTGAAGAGCCGGGAAAATACATTTACCTTTTATCTTGTAGCAGTCCCTGTGATATGGTGCGCCGCATTTAGGGCAAACAACAACATCATCATCTTGTTTGAACTCAGCAGAGCAAACCGGACATTTTTTTCCTATAAATTCCATTTCTAAATTACTCCAAAAGTAAGTCTGTTATGCTCCTGCGAACACAATCGCATAGCATATGCAGAAAAGATTGTTTTCCTTAATATATTATTAGCATCATTATTTTTTCTATTATACTATATAATTTTATAATTAGCAAGATTATCCTGAAAAATAATACAGTAACCGGCGAGCTGCCGGAACCTTGATATCATATTTTTTCGTTTACCATAGATTATATGTACTGCTGCCAACTATAATTTTATACTTACTAAAGAAAGATAACTCAGATCAGATAGTCTGAAGAAAAGCTTTGTCATTCAAGATCTTCAAATTCTTCCGGGAGTACAAGCTCAGGATCAGTGAAATATGAAAAGCCGGAATCCTCACGGCTCAGTATATATCTTCCTGAGGCTGTAATACTTTTACTGACAGAATTATAAGTATCCGTATCAAACTCGTTCTTTTTTAGGATAATATTTCTCACAAGGGCATTATCAAATGCTTTTTCGGAAATATGGTTAACAGAAGCCGGGATATAAAGATTGTTTATGTAGGTTTCTTCAGGCTGGATTTCATGAAGCTCGCTGTCTCCGGAAAATTCACTGTCATGAAGAACGGTCATTCCTTCGGGAAGATACAGATTATCTATTGCGTTATTAAGGAACAGATTTCCGAGCTTGCAGCCGATGACTGCATTTTTATTTTCAAGCTCTATATGAAGCTCGCTGTACATGGGATTGCCCTGAGTCCTGATGATCGGATGGTCGGGCATGACCGCATCTTCACCCGGAAGGATGACACGATATTTTCCGAAGCCGGTGGGATAAAGCTTTTCAGTGAGATCATAATCATAATATACTGTGACATCATTCAAAGAACTATAGTCATCCATTTCATCACAATTGATATAGCTTCTTGGCATAGTGATACTTTGCAGCTTATCACAGTCTCTGAATACAGCCTGATCGATCTGAAGCAAATTCGGAAATAATTCCGAAAGATCCATCTCGGTAAAGCCGGTCTCTGAAAATGCATATCTGCCAAGTCTGCTTACATCCCTTCCGCCTTTTATTTCGTTAAGGGAGACAATATTATTGCACAGAAAATCAGGTATTTCCTTTAAATGCTCAGGCAGGGTAATGGATGTAAGATAAATTCCGTTTTCAGGCATAAAGCTTTCATTGCCTTCGGCATCAACAACTGTACCGAACATATATCCTCTTATAGAAAAGAGATCGGCATTTATCCTTGTGACAGGATATTCCTTGCCGGAATAATTGACATAGGAAGGCATTACTATTTCGGTTTCACTTCCGTCATATTTCATTATCATAGCTTCATTGCTTTCTGTAAAGATTCTGAACTGATAGTTTTCATCTTCGGATCTCACATTTACAAATGTATTATAATTTGTAGGCAAACTGATTTCAGGGTCGGGATAAACATAAACGGTACTCGTTTCATGTATGACGCTTGTATCGTATATAATGCTTGTATCGTGAATAACGCTTGTATCATGTACTGTACTCGTTTGATGGATGACGCTTGTTTCATGTATCACACTTGCGTCGTGAATTGTATTTGTATGATAATAATTGTTTGTACGATAGATTATGCTTGTATCATGGATATAGTTATCGAAGGCTTCGTGAAGCTCGTCAACAGATTCCTCTGTATCAATGCTCTCATATTCACTGAAGGGATCAGCCGGGGTATGACTTTCATCAAAGCTTTTTTCAAAGGCAGCGGGGCTGCTGTCACTCAGGGAATCTTCGGGATCAATAATACTGTTTGTGGAAAAGTCCAGTGATACGATCCCGATACAAGCTGCGACAGAAACTGCTGCGGTGGCTGCTGAAATTTTTGTTGCAAGAGAATTTGAAATGGTTGCTGTAACAGGTGCGGAAACTGCTGAAGATGTAAGAGCGGACAATGAGGAAATGGCTCCTGCTGTTTCGGATGCAGTCTGAGTGACAAATGAACTGACCGCTTCATTTACAGATATACCTTCCGGAGCTGTGAAAAACTGTGAGGCACTGCTCATTATGACAGGCAGCTGTGAAAAAACCGCATGAGAATGAAGCACTATTCCGTGACCTGATTCATATGCCTTTATTTTGCTTTTGAGTTTTTTCTTTGCAGTATTGATACGACTTTTTACAGTCCCGATGTTTATTCCGAGAATATTTGCGATCTGCTGGTATGAAAAATCACTGTAAAATCGCATTATTATGATATTTCTGTAAATTGCAGGCAGATCAGAGATTATCTTCAGTATTATCAGGTCCTTTTCCTTTTTTTCGTATTCTTCCTCAGGAACAAGGTCAGAATAGTCGCCCTGATTTGTTGAGTAATCTATCCCACTGTTTTCGTCATCATAGGAATCAGCAAATCGCACTGACTGCTTACGGAAATGATCCTTGCAGGTGTTCACAATGACAATTCTCAGCCATGACTTGAACTGATCCGGCTGTTTAAGAGTACAAAGCTTTGACGATATTTTGATAAGGACATCCTGAGTAATGTCCTCGGCATCCTGCTGATTATGGGTCATTATCAGGGCGATAGAATAAACTTCATCTTCACAAAGGATGAGAAGCTTTTCCTGTGCGTCCCTGTTTCCGTTAATTGCTGATGAGATGATTTCTGGAGTAATATTATTTATATCTTTCATTATTCTGCAGCACCTTTTTAAATCCGTAGCTCCTGTTGTATAAACTTCTGCAAAACACAAATTCTTATAAAAACTTCCTGCTTGGATAAATTGCGTGTATTTCCCCGGCTATTTATGTAGTTTTGTATTTTCCGCCCGCCGCAGGCGGGCGGAAAATACAATAATAAAATGCTTTCAGGCAGGAACAACGCTGAGGTAGTCCGAATATCTGCTGTGGGAAGCTCAAGCTCTTTAGTTTATCCCTGAATCCGTGAAACTCATTATTGATTGTTCTGAAAAACCCAGAGATAATGCGTTGTTTTATGCATTTCAGGTTCCCTTCCCAAAGGGAAGGGGGAGACTTCAGGGGACGGCGTCAGGCGTGCTGCGCACGCCTGACGCCTGGCTGAAATGAAAACCCGGAAGGTTTAAAAAAGATTTAATTCAATTTCACGGATTCAGGTTATCGTGAAGGACAAGCATATCAGAAAAGTGTTTTATATCTGAATTATATCATAACCGGACTTTATTATCAATATACAGATAATAATATTACCTACAATAAAATGTATATCAGACATATCAGCTCATGCACTGCCCGAGGATAAAATATGTTTTTTCCCCTTTACAAGAGAAGAAAATTATTTTATAATAGTGAAAGCAAGCTGAAAACAGAAAATATGATTAAAAGCGGCTGTGCCGCAGGAAACGGAGAGAATTTATGATACAGTTCGAGGAATTAAGATTGGAGCTTGAGGGACTTCATCCCGATATTCTTGACCTTGCCAATGCACTTGGTCTTGATAAGCTGAAAATGGAAATAGAGCAGCTGGAGCAGAGGGCTTCACAGCCGGGCTTCTGGGATGACGTGGAGAATTCACAGAAGATACTTCAGAAAACCGGTGCACTGAAAAATAAGATTTCTCAGTATGATGCTCTTACAGATGCGTATGAGGATACACTTGCGCTCATCGAGCTTGCAAATGAGGAGGAGGATCTGTCTCTTTTAGAGGAGGCTCAGACTGAGGTCGAAAAGGTAAAGACAAGCCTTGAGGCACAGCGTCTCCAGACACTTCTCACAGGTGAGTATGACAGCAAGAATGCGATCCTGACCTTCCATGCCGGTGCGGGCGGAACAGAGGCTCAGGACTGGGCGCTCATGCTTTACAGAATGTACACAAGATGGGCAGAAAGACATGATTTCAAGGTCAAGGAGGTAGACTATCTTGACGGCGAGGAAGCAGGACTCAAAAGCGCTGTGCTTCTTATTGAGGGTGAAAATGCATACGGATATCTGAAGAGTGAATCAGGCGTTCATCGTCTTGTAAGAGTATCTCCCTTCGATTCGTCAGGAAGACGTCATACATCCTTTGCATCTCTTGAGGTAATGCCGGAGATAGATAATACAATAGAGGTCGATATCAGACCTGAGGATATAAAGATGGATGTATACCGTGCAAGCGGCGCAGGCGGACAGAAGGTCAACAAGACCTCTTCAGCGGTACGTCTTACACATATCCCCACAGGTATAGTGGTAGCCAGTCAGGTCGAGCGAAGCCAGTATCAGAACAGGGATGTTGCAATGACAATGCTCAAATCAAAGCTCATAGAGATCAAGGAGAGAGAGCATCTTGACAAGATCGAGGATATCAAGGGCGTCCAGAAGGAGATCGCATGGGGCGCTCAGATACGCTCATATGTATTCATGCCCTATACAATGGTCAAGGATCACAGAACAAGCTTTGAAACAGGAAATGTCAATGCAGTAATGGACGGCGATCTTGACGGTTTCATAAATGCATATCTCAAGGCAGCAAGTCTCGATCAGCTCAGCGACGATTTTTCTGAGGAAGTCTGATCGTTACATTTCACAAGGCCGGGAGTCCGGAGTTGAACATTAAAAATCATTCAAAGCCGCCCGCTGTATGCGTGGCGGCTTAAATCATAATCAGCCGATCGCAAAACAGACAAGAAAAACTCTTAAAAACATAACTGTTTTTACAATCAACTATAGCTTTTTATGAAAAGGGGGTAAAAAATGATAAATTTTATAACCGGAAGAAGCGGAAGCGGAAAGACAGAACGGATCTATGAATTCATTTCCCGGCTTGACAGTGAGGACAGAGCAGTTCTGATAGTACCTGAGCAAAGCTCTTTTTATAATGAAAAGCAGCTCCTTGAAAGACTCGGTGACAGGAGGGCTGCAAATACAGAGGTCCTGAGCTTTCGCAGACTGTGCAGCAATATTCTCGAAGAGTACAGAGGTGCTGTCGGTCAGAGGATCAATGACGGAATAAAGGCTGTGCTGATGGATTTAGCGATAGAAAACGCTCCTGCTGAGGGCGGAGAGCTTGAGCTTTATGCCAAAAAAGGAAAAGCCGGACTCAAGAAAACAATGGATCTTGTGGAGCCGATGCTTACAGCAATAAACGAATATAAAATGTGCCTTATCACGCCGGAACAGCTTTTTGAAGTATCTGAAACTGTTGAAAGCAGGGTGCTTGCGTCAAAGCTCCGTGACAGCGCAAGAATATACGCAGCCTATAATGCGCTTTTAGAAAACACATATGATGATCCGGACGATGATCTTATAAAGCTTTACGAGCTTTTGGGAGAATACGATTATTTCAGAGGAATGACGGTCTTTATGGATTCCTTCACCGGCTTTTCCGCACAGGAGATAAAGATCTGTGAGCGGATATTTTCCCAGGCTAAGGATATCTATATTTCGCTGTGTATGGACCGCAGCATTTACGGAGGGGATATATCTGTATTTGCTGAGTCGGAAAATACATACCGGACACTTCTGAAATCAGCAGCTAAAACGGCACACGAATGTATACTGACTGACTGCTCTGAAAACGGTCTCAGATATAAAAGTAAAACTCTTGCAGCGGTAGAGGAGGGGCTGTTTTCGCATTTCCGCACCGGTACAGACGCAGAGAAATGTGAAAACGACGGTTCCCTTGAGATCTGCAGAACAAGGGATGTATATGACGAGATATCATATATAGCAAAAAGGATCTTCACCCTTGTACATGATGAGGGCTACAGATTCAATGAGATCGAGGTGATTGCAAGAAGCCTTGATGAATACAAAAGTGTGATACATTCGGAATTTCCTAAATACGGCATACCCTATTTCATGTCTGACAGCGAATCCCTTGAGAGTAAGGCACTGATAAGAATGGTGCTTTCAGCGTTCGATGTCATTCACGGAGGCTTTGATACAGAGGCAATTCTCAGGCTTGCAAAATGCGGCTTTACAGAGCTTTCAGATGAAGATATATTTGAGCTTGAGGATTATGTATATATCTGGAGCATCAGGGGAAACCGCTGGAAGGAGCCTTTCACAATGTCGCCGGACGGTATGCGTCAGGGAAGATATGAAAGCGATGAGCCTGACCAGCGGATCGATACGCTGGAAAAGACCAGAAAAAAGCTTATCGGGCCGCTGACGGACTTTGATGAGGAGCTGAAAAAAGCACACAACGGAGCGGAGATCACATATGCTTTGTATCGCTATATAGAAGCTGTCGGATGCCGGAAAAAATTCAGGGAATTCATTTCACAGGTCAGGATAAAGGAAGGACAGGCAAAGGCTGAAAGAGAAGCTTCCGTATGGGATAAGCTCATGCAGATACTTGATAAGCTCTATGCTCTGCTTTCAGGCAGGAGAACAGACAGTAAAAGCTATTTTGAGCTTTTGCGTGTATATATCAGAAAAACTCCCCTTGCGGATATCCCCAGGACGATAAACAGTGTGACAATCGGTATAGCAGGAAGTCTGAGAAGTGCAGCCCCGAGAGCCGTATTTGTTCCCGGCTGCAATGAAGGGGAATTTCCGCCGCAGCCAACTGCTGTGGGAATTTTTACGGACAGCGAAAGAAGACTGCTTCGGGAGGAAAGCCCCGAGCCGCAGAGACTGCCGCTTTATGACAGCATATTCGGAAATACACTCAAGGAAAAATACAACGTATATGCAGCTCTTTCAGCGCCGTCTGAAAAGCTTTTCGTAAGCTATCGCACCCTGAGCCTTTCAGGCGCTTCATGCGAGCCGTCTGTTATTGTAAGCGAGCTGATGTCCATAATTCCGGATACGGTCATTTGCGATACATCGAATGAAAAGCCGGCATTCTATACCGAAAGACAGGCATTTGATGTCTGTGCAGAGATGTGGAATGAAAATACAGAGCTGAGCAGTACGCTGAAAACTTATTTTCTCGGAAGCGAAAATTACGGTGCCCGTGCCAGTGCTATCGGAAGATTCTCCCAAAGGGAGCCTTTTGCTCTCAGAGATCAGGCAGTGGTCAGAAAGCTTTTCGGCTCACCGCTCAGACTTTCAAGCACGAAGCTTGACCTGTTTGCTTCATGCAAATTTGCATTTTTCTGCCGTTTCGGAATTGAAGTCCTGCCCATCAGGAAAGCAAGTATGGATGGAGGGCTTTACGGCACAGCTATGCATTTTATCTTTGAGAAGATCCTCAGTGAAAACAGTATTGAGGAATTCATACTGTTTACTGACGAAATACTAAAGGAGAAGATCAGACTCTGCCTGAATGAATACCTTGCCGCTATCGGTGATGAGACCGAAATGACAAGCCGTTTTTCAGCTATATGTGCAAGGATACGCCGCAATGCTTTCAAGACTCTCAGGAGAATGAGGGCGCAGTTTATGAAGGACAGCTTCAGACCCGTTGATTTTGAGCTGAGAATCGGCGGAGAAGACGAAAACAGTATCCCGGCATACGAGCTTGAGCTTCCCACAGGGGATAAGCTTATCATCAGCGGCTTTGTAGACAGGGTAGATACTGTTTTATCAGGGGATCAGAAATATATCAGGATAATAGATTACAAAACAGGAAACGATATCTTCCGCCTCGGAAATATTGCAAACGGAGTAAAGCTTCAGATGCTTTTGTATCTTTCCGTTATTCTGAAAAACGGTACGAAAAAATATTCTGACGGAGAATGTCTGCTGCCTGCCGGTGTTCTGTATGTGCCGTCAACTGCAAGATCAGGCACGGCAACTTCAGGCATGGAGGGGGCATTGGCTGCCTCGCAGAAGGAAGAGAATAAGAATTTCCGGATGAAAGGACTGCTTCTTGCCGAAAAGGAAATACTTGAGCTTATGGAGAGCGGACTTGAGGGAGAATTCATACCTGCAAATGCAAATAAAAAGCCTCCTTATGACCTTTCGCAAAGGAGCAGTGTGGTCACTGCTGAGGAATTTGACCTGATATTCCGCTATATAGACGATTGTCTTAAAAGCATGGGAACGGAGCTTTATTCCGGAAATATTGAAGCATATCCGGAAAAGCGTGCCTGCGATTACTGTGAATATAAAAGCATATGCCGCTTTGAAAACGGTGATAAATATCGTGAGCTGCCGGACCTCAGCAATGAAGAAGCAATGGAGCGCATCAGAAAGGACGTAAACGGAGAGGGTGATGAAAATGTCAGCAGCTAAAGCCGCCTTTGAACCAACAAGGGCACAGAAGAATGCGATAAGTGCACAGGGCGGACAGATAACCGTATCCGCTGCGGCAGGCTCGGGAAAAACAAGGGTGCTTGTTCAGAGGGTGATAAGGCTTCTGACAGAAAACCAGATCCCTGCCGACAGACTTCTTATACTAACCTTCACCAATACAGCAGCTGCGGAAATGAAATCAAGGATATCCAGAGCGATAGATAAGCTTATCTCAGAGGAGCCTTCCAATGATTTCTACCGCCGTCAGCAGCTTTTGCTCGGTTCAGCAGATATATGTACGATTGACAGCTTCTGCAGCCGTATTGTCAGAGAAAACTTTTTCAGACTCGGCATCAGCCGTGATTACCGTATCGGAACTGAAACAGAGCTTCACGAGCTCAGACGAAGGATAATGTCAGATCTGATCGAAAGCTTTTACCGCAGATCACAGCAGGACGCCTCATCGGAGGAAGCTTCCTTCAACACACTGAGTATGCTTCTGACAGACACCAGACTTGACACAGATCTTGAAAGCCGTCTTCTTGAAGCATACGACAAATACAGTTCCCATGCATTCCCTGAAAAATGGATGGATATGTGTATCAGACAGTATGACCCGGATGCGGATATCAATGACTGTATTTCAGCAAAATATATGATGGAGCGTCTTTCCTTACGGGTAAAAAAGCTCAGACGGGTTTTTGATGAAGCCTGCATAAACAGGGAAGATATCTCTATGCAGTATACGCTTACAAAGAAGAAAAGCTACTCAGCCGCTCTTGACGCATTTGACAGCTATGAATTCTTTCTGACAGAGCTTGAAGAGCTTTACAGCGACGATGAGCTTGATGTTTCAGCAGCAGCCGGTATTATAAGCGGCTTTTCAAAGGTGAGGATATCGGTTGGTGCGTCTAAGGATCAGCAGCTGAAATATTCGGCAGCAAGACTCGGTGAATTTGCTTCGATAGTGGAAAATGATCTTCTTGAATACGGTGTTTTTACACAGGAGCTTTATTCACAGGGAAATAAAAAGACACTTCCGGTAATAGAATGTCTGAAAAATGTGCTTGAGGAGTTTGACGACCGTTTTTTCACCGCAAAGAGTGAAAAGGGGATTCTTGATTTTCACGATCTTGAAAGGCTTATGCTCAGGCTGCTGTATGAAAAGAACAGTGAAAGCGGCGAATATGAGCGCTCCGATTTTGCAAAGGAGCTTTCTCAGCGCTATTATGAAATAATGATAGATGAATATCAGGATACAAACGATATTCAGGAAAGCATTTTCAAGGCAATATCGGATAATGAAAACAATCTGTTCGTTGTCGGAGATGTCAAGCAGAGCATTTACAGATTCAGGGATGCCCAGCCTGAGATATTCAAAAAGCGATGCGAAAACAGCAGGCTGTATGATGAAAGCTCACCTGAGTTTCCAGCGCTGATCGTCCTTGATAAGAATTTCAGAAGCCGCAGCGGAATAATAGATTCAGTAAACCATGTATTCGGACTGATAATGTCCGCACAAGCAGGTGAAATAGAATATGACGACACGCAAAGACTTACAGCAGGTGCGGAGTATCCTGAAAGAGACGACGGAGAACCTGATACCGAGGTGCATTTTATAAGCGTTGATAAGTCAGGAGACGGTGAAGACGATATATCGGTTGAAAACTGCAACAGGGCAGAGGCAATATATTGCGCTGATATGATAAGAAAAATGCTTGCTGACGGTGTAAAGGTAAGTGACAGCGGAGTAATGAGAAAGGCAGAATACGGTGATTTCTGTATTCTTCTGCGTGCTGTCAAAAACAAGGCGCATATATATTCAGAGGAGCTTGAAAATGCAGGAATACCTGCCTGTACTGATACAGACTATGATCTGCTGGAAAAATACGAGATAAGAGCTGCGATATCCTATCTGAAGATACTGAACAATCCGCTTTCTGATGTTGATATGGCGTCTGCCATGCTCTGTCCGGTGACAGGCTTTACGCCTGACGAGCTTGCTGTGCTTAAATCGGAAAAGGGGAGACGGTATTATAAAAAGCTTCTCAGAAAAGCAGAGGATAGTGATGAGCTTGGAAAAAAATGCGCAGCTTTTCTTGAGCTTCTGCGTTATTTCCGCACCCTTGCAGTGACAATGCCATGTGATAAGCTGATCGCTGAGATATTTGAAAAGACAGGTTATATGTGTGCTGTAAGGGCAATGCGTGATTCGGATCAGCGTGTTCAGAATCTCAGGCGCTTTATCAGCTTTGCAGCTGATTATGAAAACAGTACATCCGGAGGACTCACAGGCTTTGTCCGTCATATCAGATATCTTGAGGAAACAGACAGCGGGATCAGGGTCAGCGATACATCCCCCGTGAATGCGGTCAGGATAATGACCATACATCATTCAAAGGGACTTGAATTCCCGATCTGTATCCTTGCAGGAACAAAAACAAACAGATCTGCATTATCGGAAAGGATAAACTATCATCCGGTATATGGAATAGGAATGCGTGCAATGGATGATAATTCCTTCCTTTGTTACAATACGCTTCAGTATAAGGCAATAGCAGCAGCAAATGCAAACGAGGAAAAAAGCGAGCAGATGCGTGTGCTTTATGTTGCAATGACAAGAGCAAAGGAAAAGCTTGTCGTTCTTTCAAGCTTTTATACAGGCAGTGATGGAATGGAAAATGAAATCAGCAATAAATTCAGAAAATACCTCGGCGAGATTTCAAAGCTTTGCAGCTTTGGTGAAAACGGAAAATTTCTTCCTTACGAGGTAATGTCATGCAGAAACTATTCTGACTGGCTCACAATGTGTCTGCTTGTCAGCGATAAAATGCCTGAGCTGCGAGAGCTGGCGGAGGAGGTGTCACCGGTTGAGATACCGGAGCTTCCTGATTCACCTGTAATAAAATACGTGTACATCAATGCATATGGTCATGCTGAACAGGTACTGCCTGAACAGGAAGCTGTACCTTCCTCAGGCGAGCTTGCCGAAAAGCTCAGCGAAAAATTTGAAGCCGGAAAACTGATTGATGTAAGCACACTTATTCCGTCCAAGGTATCCGCTTCAATGCTTGCGCACAGAGAAAGCGCACCTGAATTCATTGCAGTGACAAGACCTGCATTTGCAAGATCAGAAAGGATCTCCCCGACAGAGAGGGGAACGGCGACCCATGAATTTCTGCATTTTACTGATTTTGCTGCACTCCGTGAGGAAATACTTGAAACAGGAGCCTTTGAAAAGGAAAGGCAGAGAATAATAGATCTTGGGAAGATGACAGCTCAGCAGACGGAGCTTATAATAGAAAAAAATATCATCGGCTTTGTACAGTCACAGCTGTTTGAGAGAATGATAAATTCAGAGAGGCTTTACCGTGAATACCGCTTTACTGTAAATATTCCTGCAAAGCTTGCTGTTCAGGGTGAAAGCTTCATGCAGCTGCGTTCAGATGAGGATATAGCAGAAGAAACCACAGTTATGCAGGGTGCAATCGACTGTATATTTGAAGAAGAGGACGGAATGGTGATAGTAGATTATAAAACGGACAGGGTAAAGGATATTTCAGAGCTTGCCGGCAGATACAGCCTTCAGCTGCGTTTATATAAAGAGGCTGCCGACAAGCTGTTTGACAAGCCGGTAAAGCAGTGTTATATATATTCACTGTATTCTTCTGAGATTATTGAGGTTTAACAGGGGGTGTACGTTTCCGTGAAAAAGCGTCAGCTGTGGTCAGTCTGTAATATCTGTGCCGAACACCCCCTGCGGTGTATTACCGATGATAACAGTTTCACCTATGAGAACAGATGTTGTTGTATTTTCATTGATACTTCCAGATGGAGTCAGTACACTAAGCTGGACATTTATCCTGAGAGAAAGCTTATGTACGGTCTGATTGATACCGCCGCTTTCAAAGCTTTCTTCAAAATCGCTGTCGGCGTTACCCGAAAGAGAAATGTAAACAGGTATATCCGGACCGACTCCGCCGAAAAGCTCACCGCCAAGAATAAGACCTGCCGGAATATCGACTCTTTGATGGTTCAGCCTTCCTATTTCCTGCTGTGCACGAAGGGTTATCCTGTGCTTCAGTTCATTTGCAGCTGCGGTATTGGTGGTGACAGAGCGCAGTGAACCGCTGCTGTCAGAGCTGACTTCCTCAAGCTCAGGAATATCACATTCCGAAAGGACGTCGGCAGCAGCCTTATTTACAGCACTGACTGCGAAGCTTTTTGCCTGAACAGCGGCAACGGATGAGATAACAGGTCTGACTCTCCAGTGCACGAAAGCAATAAAAACAGCAGTCAGAATACAGATTATCAAAAACAGCTTTATGAGTACGGTATGTGATCGCTTTTTTACATATCGCTTCATATAAAAATCCCTCCCGTAATATCATATACGGGAGGGAAAACATTTGTTACGTTTGTTGATGAATAAACCCGGAGCTTATTCACCTTGCTCTTTTAGCGGATTTTTTCTTTTTTGTTTTAGTTCCGAAAAACAGGGTCGCCGGGATCAACAACAGTGTTGATGCAAGCCAGAGCGCAGCAAATACCCATTTAAGTGAAGTAACACCGGAAGCAATATCAGCCTCGCCCTCAGTAAAAAACGGTGTGATATTAATAATCCTGAGCAAAAGGATATTTTCTATAACATTAAAAACAAATACCATAACTGAAGAGAAAGCAGATGTTCTGAACATAAGATAATGCTTGCTGTCATTAAGATAAATCAGAAGCGGCAGACAGAATGTGAAAATACCGCAGAAGAAAGCGAAAACAAAATCAAGTGTATAGAATCGTGTCAGCTCCGGATCTCTGTCACCTTTATAATGTGACAGAACAGTCATCACATTGTCAGCAGTATAGGAAAATCTGAAATCGAACAACCCGAACTCTCCTATAGAGGCTTTTATCATGGGATAAGCATCAGGAGAAAAAAGAATTATCCCGGCAGAAATAAATGTCAGAAAAAAACTTGCAATAAGTATGATTTTCAATGGCTTATATTTTTTTTTCATATTGTCACCCTTTCAGACTATCACGGTCTGAGCGTCTATAAAAAAGCCCGACCTTGCACAGCTTCAATTATTTCCGGACAAGCAAAAATAAAAGGAAGCCTGAACTTAAGCCCTTGACAACCGTCAGGTTGCCTGCGGTCTTTTTGCACAATCTGACGAAAAAATTGCTGACGCAATACAGGCACTGGATTTAATCAGTGCTTCCTTAAGCATATATCAGAGGAAACGCTGAATTATAATAATTATTGTATGGTATATATCAGATACCGGATCAGATGTTTTCAGTTTTGCCAATACTGAATTTACTGAAATACTCAGCAATTACCCATTAAATAAAGTATAATGTTTTTTTTACTTTCTGTCAACCCCGCCGGCGTGCCGCGCCGGTGGCGCGGTTCACGGCTTAGTCAGCCTGATAAAGATTTCCCGGGCACCGCCAGACTTATTCAGCCTGAACTGCTGATATTCTTTCTGTTTTAAATGTACCGGAATTATTTTACACTAACTAGGCACTTCGCTTAATGAATAATATATGTATTATAATATATTCCTGAATCCGTGAAACTCATTATTGATTGTCGGCGGCAGGCGTGCGCAGCACGCCTGCCGCCTAACTAAAATGAAAACCCGGAAGGTTTAAAAAAACGATTTAATTCAATTTCACGGATTCAGGTATATTGTAATATAAAATACCAATTACTGTTAATTTGTCATTATAAGGACATTTATAAAATTAAAATGACTTGACTATTGTATTTTCCGGTATTATAATAACTTTGGTTATTTGAGTTTTATTATAAGGAGTTTGTTGTATGCAGCTATTCAATTCCCGCAATAAGGAATACCGTAGTCCGACAGGGGCTGTCCCCTTCGGGACAAACATACATTTCAAGATCATACTTCCGAGAGATCTTGCCTGTTCATCAGCAGTTGTTGCTTTAAAGGATGATAAATTCGGAGATACAGATGTTTACAGTATGTTCTGGTGCGGCATGGTCGGAGATGACCATGAGGCATGGGAATGTGATGTGCAATGTGAGCAAATCGGTCTGTACTGGTATCATTTTGCTCTTGATACAAGATATGGCAGAAGATTCATTATGAAGGGCTTCGGCGGAGAAGGATATCTTTCCATGAGCGACCATGACCCGAGATTCCAGCTTCTTTGCTATGAAAAGGATTTTGAAACGCCCTCATGGCTTCCCGGCGGAATAATGTATCAGATATTCCCTGACAGATTCTATAATTCAGGCAAGGAAAAGACAGGAGTCTATCCGGATAAAAAGCTCCAGAAGGATTGGGATGTCATTCCTGACTGGAAGCCGGATGAACACGGAATCATCACTAACTCGGATTTCTTTGGCGGCGATCTTAAAGGTATTACAGAGAAGCTCCCCTATCTCAAGTCACTGGGAGTTACCTGTATTTATCTTAATCCTATTTTTGAGGCATATTCAAATCACAGATATGATACCGGAGATTATGAAACGATAGATCCGATCCTCGGCAATGAGGAGGATTTCCGTGAAATGTGTGCCGAGGCAAAAAAGCTTGGAATACGCATTATCAACGACGGTGTTTTCAGTCATACCGGAAGCGACAGCAAGTATTTCAACCGTGAGGGAAGATATCCCGGAAACGGAGCATATAATTCAACCTCGTCACCATATTATACATGGTACAGATTCATCGAATGGCCGAATATCTACAATTCATGGTGGGGCTTCAATACACTTCCCGAGGTGGAGGAGCTTTCTTATTCCTTCAATGAATATATCAACGGTGAACAGGGAATTATCAGAAAGTGGATAAATGCCGGCAACAGCGGATGGAGACTTGATGTTGCCGATGAGCTTCCCGATGAGTTTATAAGAAATATAAGAGAGGCTGTCAAATCAGCAGACAGCGACGCACTTCTTTTAGGAGAGGTATGGGAGGATGCTTCAAATAAGGAAAGCTACGGCTCAAGACGTGAGTTTCTTTACGGCAAAGAGCTTGACAGTGTAATGAACTATCCTTTCAGAGATGCAATCCTTGGCTTCCTGGACTGCGGCGATGGCAGACATATGATAGAGATAGTTCTGAATGTGCTTGAAAACTATCCGAGACCAGTTATCCGTTCGCTTATGAACCTTCTGGGTACACATGATACCGAGAGAGTAATCACTCTTCTTGCAGGAGAGCGTCAGAACGGCAGGGGAAGAGAATGGCAGGCTGTAACAAAGCTCAGCCCTGAGCAGCGTGAATACGGACTAAGACGAATGAGAATAGCCAGTGGAATTCTTTATACACTTCCCGGTGTGCCTTGTATATACTACGGTGATGAGGTAGGCGTTGAGGGCTATAAGGATCCCTTCAACCGTGCCACATATCCGTGGGGTAAAGAAGATAAGGAGCTTCTGCAGTGGTACCGTGATCTCGGCGCAATGAGGGGTAAATGCTCATGTCTTACTGACGGAGATCTTATCGAATTCGGTTCAGGCGGCAGAACAATGGGATATATCCGCCGTGACGAAAAGGATATGCTTCTTTGCGTATTCAATGCGGCAGATTATGAGATACGCTTCAGAATGCCGAAGGAATTCATCGGCGGAAAAGCATACATGGGTACAGTGATCGAGGGCGATGAGCTTGTGATCCCCCGTGACGGCTGTGCCTTTGTATGGGCAGAAACACCAGAAGAGCCGATAGAAAAAGAGGAAACTCAGCAGGAAGATGAAGAAAAAACTGAAGCAGAGAAAAATTCTGAGGAAAATCCGCAGACTGATACCGGATCAGTAAATAGCGGTAATGAAGCTGAGAAAGAATAATAAGAAAACGTCTGACCGCATAATGAGCAGTCAGATGTTTTTTTGAAGCTTGTGAAAAAATTCGTGGGTCTGATACTAATCTTCATTAAATAATAGACTTTGCATTTTTATTATTTCAGACGCATAGATAAGCTTTGAAGCAAGAATTGATTATTTTCTTTGATATAAAGTAGTCTGCTTTCTATCAAAGAATAGTATGAAAACCAATAATCAGCCGACAAGAAAGAATTGGTCATAAGAAAGCCCGAACCACAGCTTCGACATTATAGACCAGCTGATAAGAGTGTAAAGTAAGTGAAGCGATCTGCCGAAAAAATGACACCGGCGGCTCGTCGCATTTTTTATTGGTGAATTATTGAAATCAGCTGATGAAAAATGTATAATAGAGAGTATACACCTGCGGCAGGGTAAAAACTGCTAAAAATGCAGTGTACAGGAGAAACAATGAATAAACTTACAGATATAACATATGTGAAGAGTGTTCTGTCAAGGCACGGCTTTACTTTTTCAAAGGCACTCGGACAGAATTTTCTGATTAATCCCTCGGTGTGTCCTAAAATGGCAGAGCTTTGCGGCTGTTCAGACAGGGTCGGAGTGATTGAGATAGGTCCGGGGGCAGGAGTTCTGACAAATGAGCTTGCAAAGCAGGCATATAAGGTGGTTGCGATCGAGCTTGACAAAAGACTGCTGCCTGTTCTTGATGAAACTCTGAGCGGACATAAGAATGTAAAGGTAATAAACGGTGACGCAATGAAGCTTGATCTGCATAAGCTGATCCATGATGAATTCGGTGACAGCGAAGTTGTGATCTGCGCAAATCTGCCTTATTACATAACCTCACCGGTGATAATGCGTATACTTGAGGAAAAGCTGCCGATAAGATCGCTTACAGTAATGGTGCAGAAGGAAGCTGCTGACAGGATATGTGCACAGCCGGGGACAAGACAGTCCGGTGCTATAAGTGCAGCAGTGCATTATTACAGTGAGCCGGAGCTTCTTTTCAAGGTATCAGCCGGGAGCTTTATGCCTGCGCCGAAGGTGGATTCTGCTGTCATAAAGCTTGATATCCTGAGAGAGCCTCCGGTAAAGGTGAAGGATGAAAGACTGTTTTTCAGAGTCGTAAAGGCTGCATTTTCACAAAGAAGAAAAACCTTGTCTAATTCACTCAGCTCGGGTATGAAGCTGCCGAAACAGCAGATAACTGAAATTTTAGAAAAAGCAGGTATCAGGCAGAATGCAAGGGCTGAGGAAATGACAATGCAGGATTTTGCAGCAATAACCGGATGTATAAGCGAAAGTGAGTGATTCCTTAAAGGCGGTGAGGGAAGATGAAAAGAAAGGCAGCCGTTGTCTGCTGCTCTGACGGAAGGAAAAATACGGAAAAAGAAAAGCTTGAGCTTACTGTAAGATATCTTGAGGACATGGATATCAATGTATGTGTGTCAGAGCATATTTTTTCGGACAGTCCATCCTGCGAAGCTATCGGAAATAAGGCACGAGCCGCAGAGCTGATGCGTTATTTTTCTGACAATGAGATAACCGATATTTTTGATATATCCGGCGGTGATCTTGCAAACGGAATACTTCCATATCTCGATTATAAGGCAATATCTGAAAGTAAAGCCTGCTTTTACGGATACAGTGATCTTACAACTGTGATAAATGCAATTTATGCCAAAACCGGAAAAAGCTCTGTTCTGTATCAGGTGAAAAACATTGCAGGCGATAACGCTGCATTACAGAAAAAGCTGCTTTCTGAATATCTTTCAGGGCAGAACAGGGAGCTTCTGAGCTTCGGATATGATTTTGTAAACGGCGAAGAAATGAGCGGTGTTCTTATCGGAGGAAATATCCGGTGTCTTTTAAAGCTTGCCGGAACTGAATATATGCCGGACCCGACCGGTAAGATATTACTTCTTGAAGCACTTGGTTCAACACTTCCGCAGGTCATTACCTATGTAAATCAGCTTTTACAGCTTGGCTTTCTTGAAAAATGCACAGGTATACTTCTCGGTACATTCACAAGGCTGTGCAGTGAGGGTCTTTACGATGAAGTGACAGGACTTATAATGTCAGAGACAAACGGCAGAAAGCCGGTCGCTGTAACAAAGGAGATAGGTCACGCAAGCGACAGCCGTGCAGCATTGATCGGAAAAACGCTGAAACTGACATAAGCATGACTTGCTCCCGGCTCACGCCGCAATTTTGACAGAGGAGGCACTCCGCCGGATATGTGTAAAACTATAATTGGTAATCAGCATTGGATAATAATTCTGATGCAGTTCAGTCTGAAAAAGTCCGGCGATACCCGAGAAAAAATTTTTCAGACTGACTAAGCTGTGAATCAAGGGTCCGGTGTCACGCTTGCGCTGGATCGTGTAAAATAGTTCTGGGACTTTTAAACCAGAAATGACGTCAGAAGTTCAGGCTCAAAAAGCATGGCGGTGCCCGGGAAAACTTTATCAGGTTGACTAAGCCGTGAATCGCGACTCCGGGTAAGTGTAAAATTATAGTTGGCAACAGGTATTTGAATTTTATTCTGTTGCAGTTCAGGCTGAATAAGTCTGGCGGTGCCCGGGAAATCTTTTTCAGAC
>CACWVH010000025.1 GCA_902764235.1 uncultured Ruminococcus sp. | reverse complement strand
GATGAAATATTACACTCTTGCAAAGCCGAAAATCTACTACAGCTTATTTTGATGATGTGAATTTTATTATGAAGAGCCGTATGCGGGAAAACTGCACGTGCGGTTCTGTGAGGGGCTTACATTGTGAGGTGTAGGTCTACTCGACTGAAGGAGAACCAGCAAATGAAAGAGTTTTTTGAGCCAATGCTTTTTCTATCCACACCAGATCATCCCAACACGATGGGGGCAATTGCCGTTCTGAAGGAAGCGGTGGATGGAGAGATTCTGCGAGACGTTGTAGAGGATTTGCGCCTAAGGTTCCCATACTTTTATGTGCAGGCCGTTGTGAGAGAAAACGATATCTTCCCGGAGCCTAACGCGCTTCCCATGACAGTGCGGAATACTTGGGTGCCGATCAAACTGAATTCAGAGAAATCCAATTATCATCTTGCGGCGTGGAAATATGAGGGTAATCGCATGGCGTTTGAGATTTCCCACTATTTAACGGATGGTGCAGGTGTGCTGCCCTATGTGAAAAGTGCGCTGTACCTCTATCTTTCCCGCAAAACCGGACAGACCTTCGACCCCTCGGGATTCCGTCTGCCGGGAGATATAATTCCGGAGTCTGAGACAGGAAATCCCTTTTCCGACTTGAATATTGACGCTGCAGAAGAGCCGTTATATACCAGGGAGACGGTAAAGGACTTCTATCGCCTGAATAAAGGAACGGAGCATGATGCACGTACTTTCTGCATCAAACTTTCAGAGGCGCAGCTGATGCAGTATTGCAGGGATTTAGACGGAAGTCCCAACGCATTTCTGGCTGTGATACTCGCAAGGGCGATACGGCACTATGATCCTGCAAGTGAAAAGACGATCAGTGCTACCGTTGCGATTGATCACAAAGCGATATTGGGAAACCATGACAATTACCGCTTATTCGCCAACGTTGTGGAACTGGATTTTCCAAGAGGTCGGAATCTTGATGACCTGATGAAATCCTGCACCGGAGCCCGTGGACAAATGCTCCTGCAGACCCAGCCGGAAAACTCCCTTTGGGCTATGAAGCAGCGGAAAGCACTTTACGCAAAACTCGACCAGGTGCCGCTGGATGTAAAGACCCGAATGATGGCGCAGGCGGCAGGCGCGACGCGCTGGACCTTCAGCATTTCCTACGTCAACAACAGAACTTTCGGACCGCTGGACCCTTATATAGAGGAACTATATTTACTGGCTCATCCGGATGTAATAGATGTTGGCTGTGAGATCACCTGTATCAATCACAACTTTTTCGTGGCTTTCATCCAGAGCTTTTCTTCTGAGGAATTCCTGAACGTGTTCCTCGACGAGCTGAAATCGGTTGGGCTCAATTATGAGGTGATACGCAAAGAGCCGCTTCGCCTATGCGGAATGGAAGCGTATATGAGCAGGGCATAGTTGTAAAACCACGATTGTAAGATGATGGGATACCCTGTAGAATTGTAGCAGAAGCATATATTCCAGTTTGTACCTTTTGATTATTCCTCACACATTTTGATTTTACCTGTACCTTTCGATTTTTCATCCGACTGGTTCAAATTGAGGATTCAGACTGGTTCAAATTCTCTCGGGCAAAGTCGCTGAAAAACTGAAAAAAGGCATAAAAAAAGAGGGCTTCCGGCGGAGCAAAACCGCTGAAAGCCCTTGTTTGTTGGGGATTTCTCTTGTATCAAACCTGAATCCGTGAAACTCATTATTAATTGTTCTGAAAAACCTGAGATAATGCGTTGTTTTATGCATTTCAGGTTTTTAAGCTGTTCACCCATAAGGTGTAGCTTCTCCTGCCCATGGACGGCGGCAGGCGTGCGCAGCACGCCTGCCGCCTAACTAAAATGAAAACCCGGAAGGTTTAAAAAAACGATTTAATTCAATTTCACGGATTCAGGTCAAAGACAGCGTTTACATAGACGATGGCTATACAGGTACAAACTTTGAACGTCCCGGCTTTCAGAAAATGATTGAGGACATTGACCTCGGATATATCTCAACCGTTATAGTCAAAGACCTGTCCCGTCTCGGACGGCGATATGATATGGTCGGATATTATATGGACACTTATTTCCCCGATAGAGATATCCGATTCATAGCCGTCAACGACAATATAGACAGCGACGAAGGCGAGAGCGAAATAGCACCGTTTAAGAATGTGCTGAACGAATTTTACGCAAGGGACATCAGCAAGAAGTGCCGTTCCTCATATCGTATTCGTGGCAGTACAGGCGAGCCGTTAGCTCCGCCGCCATACGGATATATCAAATCTCCCGATAATCCCCAAAAATGGATAGTAGATCCTGAAACTGCGACGGTTGTCAAAGACATTTTCAGAATGTGTCTTGAAGGCAAGGGCAATGAAACAATTGCACGAACACTACAAGAGAGAAAGGTGCTTACACCTACGGCTTATTGGGCTTCAAAGGGTATTCGCAAAGGCGGAAAAAAGACCAATCTTGATCAATATAAATGGAATA
Source organism: uncultured Ruminococcus sp. (assembly GCA_902764235.1). Taxonomy (GTDB): domain Bacteria; phylum Bacillota; class Clostridia; order Oscillospirales; family Acutalibacteraceae; genus UBA1213. Next base: position 17,720 of record CACWVH010000025.1, on the reverse strand, counting down.
ACTCCACTGTCGAAACCATCCTGTCAAAACAGGAGTATTGCGGCGATGTTATCAATTTTAAGACCTACAAAAAATCTTTCAAAAACAAGGTGCGCCGTGATAACCCTCCTGATAAATGGGTGATTTTCAAAGACGTTCACGAGCCTATTATAGACAGAGAAACCTTTGAAAGAGTACAGGAGTTCACAATGAAAACAAAGCGCCGTGCTCCTAAACAGGAGAACGGAGAAAGCTGTATTCGATTATGTACAGGAGGAAATGGCAAGAAGGCGTGAACTTGGTGCTTTGGCAAATAAAAGCCTGAACATCACCTGCTTTACAGGAAAAATCAAATGCGAACACTGCGGCATCAGTTTTATGCGGAATATCCGCAATAACAGAGCAAAAATGACCGAGCGTGGAGATAAGGTGGTAAGTTGGGTATGCGGTTCAAAAAAGAAGAAAGGCCGCCGCTGCCCGACAAAAGAAATCCCCGACCATATATTAAAGAGATTGTGTTGTGAGGTGCTTGGCACAGAGGAGTTTGACGAGGAAGTTTTTACTGAACAAATCGATAAGATAACCGTTCCAGAACACGGCACTCTGGTATTTTATTTCAAAGACGGCACAATCAATACAAGGCATTGGGTCAACACTTCACATAAGGATTGCTGGACGGAGCAGTACCGTGCAAAGGCATCGGAGGAAAGACGCTTACACCCAAGATGTAAAAATGCAACGGAGCTTACTGCAAAGATAAAATGTTCCGTTTGCGGGTGTAATTTCAGGAGAGCAACACAGCCCTCCGCTGAATTAGGCAAAGCGTATTATTGGAGATGTTCGGAACATACAGGCTGTCAGACGATCGGTCTGCGTGAGGATATTTTGAAAGAATTATTAGCAGCGTTAATGGAAACAGAAGTATATAATGCTGATCTGTTCAAAAAACATATCAAGGTTATTTATGTGAAAGACAAAGGTACACTTGATATTTATTTTGAGGACGGCACGAAAAAATCTGTTGAATATATCCCTCCCCCTCGTTTTTGTCCTCCGAGGAGTGAAGAATCAAAAGCACATATGAGCGAGGTCATGAAAGCAAAGTGGACTCCCGAAAAGAGGCGGCAAATGAGCGAACTGATGATACAAATGCGGAAGGAGCGTGGAGAACATTGGAAAAAAGGAAAGTAACCACTATCCCGGCAACCCTGAACCGTTTTACGGCTGTGCCTGTTAACAGCAAAAAGAAACGTAGAGTGGCAGGCTATGCCCGTGTCAGCACAGACCATGAAGAACAGCTTACCAGCTATGAAGCACAGGTCGATTATTATACGAACTATATCAAAAGCCGTCCTGACTGGGAGTTTGCCGGCATATATACAGACGAAGGCATCAGTGCAACGAACACCAAAAGACGAGAGGGCTTTAAGTCCATGATAGCCGATGCAAAGGCAGGAAAAATTGACCTTATCGTAACAAAATCCGTCAGCCGTTTTGCAAGGAATACTGTGGACAGTCTGACAACCGTCCGTGAACTGAAAGAGATGGGTATAGAGATCACTGTTGGAAAAGAGGACTGCACTGTTACCTTCCGTGACGGAACAGAAATAAAAATTTAATACATAAGATAACCACACCCGGATAGTTGGCACATTATGCTGACCGTCCGGGTATTTTTTGCGTTTTATTATGCAAAGATACTTGTAATTATTAACCGAAAAAGTTATAATATATAAAAAATACAAAAAGAAGGAATACAAGGAGGCAAAATTATGAGTGCAACTATCAAGCTGAACGATGGAGTGCAGATTCCGGCAGTAGGTTTCGGTACGTTTCTCATCCCGCCTGACGGCAGCACATACAAGGCTGTTCGTGAGGCACTGGATATCGGATACCGCCACATTGATACAGCCACCGCTTACTATAACGAAGAAGAGGTCGGCAAAGCCGTCCGTGACAGTGGAATTCCGCGCGAAGAAATATTTATAACCTCAAAGCTGTGGGTATCGCATTTCGGTTATGAAAGAGCAAAGCTTGGCATTGAACGCTCTTTGAGGAAACTTGGTATGGATTATATGGATCTCTATCTTCTGCATCAGCCCTACGGAGATGTTACTGGTGCTTGGAAAGCACTTGAGGAAGCAAAAGCAGAGGGTAAGATCCGCTCTATCGGTGTAAGCAATATGACTCCGAAAATATGGAATACCTACATTCCACAGTTTGTAACTATGCCTAGCGTCAACCAGATAGAGTGCAATCCGTTTGCACAGCAAAAGGTTATCCGCAGTATAATGGCTGAAAACGATGTAAAAGTCGAGTGTTGGGGACCTTTGGGACAGGGCAGCAAAGACCTGCTGACAAACGAAACGATCAGAATGATTGGTGAGAAGTACAGCAAAAATGCAGGACAGGTTATTCTGCGTTTTGAAGTTCAGGACGGTATGATCGTTTTACCCAAGTCTACTAATCCGGAGCGCATCAAATCCAATCTTGATATTTTCGATTTTGAATTAACAGAAGACGAAATGAGTGAAATCCGCAGTCTTGATACAGGAAAAACAAAGCATGACCCCGATGCACCGGGCGTTGGCGAATTTCTTATCAATAACTATCCGATAGAGGATTAAGAATATGATATTGAACACAGGTGCAAGAACCGATACTGTACAATATTTTACTCCCTGGCTGCTGAAACGATTTGAAGAAGGCTATGTTCTGTCAAGAAATCCTCTGTTTCCGAACAAGGTGACTCGCTATGAATTGACACCTGAAACGATAGACTGTGTGGAGTTTTGTTCTAAGAATTATAAGCCTATTATTTCCTGTCTTTACAAAATAACTGATAGATTCAATACACATTTTCAATACACGATCACTGCCTACGGAAAAGATATTGAGCCGGGTGTTCCGGAAATTGATGAAAGCGTAGAAACGCTTTATGAACTTGAAAAGCTTGTGGGAAAACAGCGTATATGCTGGAGATATGATCCTGTGCTTCTTACAGATAAATATACAATAGAAACGCACATTAAAACTTTTGAGTATATGGCAAGTCGCCTGTCAGGACACATTGACCGCTGTATTTTCAGCTTTGTTGAGATGTATAAAAAATTAGAACGGAATATGCCCGAACTTATACCGCTGACCGATAAGGACAAGGACATCCTTGCAAAACATCTTGGCGAAATTGCCGCAAAGTATGGTATATTTATTCAGACTTGCGGAACTAACGGAGATTATACACGGTACGGTATTCATCCTTCCGGATGTATGACGCTTGAAATGCTCGGCAAAGCGAATGATGTGGAATTCCGTGATATAAAACATAAAGGAACAAGGACAGGCTGCCATTGTATTGAAAGCCGTGATATCGGAGCTTATGATACCTGTCTGAACGGCTGTAAATACTGCTATGCCAATAAAAATCCACAGAAAGCAAGGGATAATTATAAGCTGCACGATCCCAATTCTCCGCTTTTGCTGGGACATATCCGTGAAACTGATATGGTACAGCAGGGAACACAAAGGAGCTTTCTGAAAAAGGCATATCAGCTGCCATTATTGGATTAAAAATGAAAATAATCTGAGGAGGTTTTTTATGAAACAGCAAATCAAAACAACAGAGGCAATTTTTCCTATGCCCGTACTTCTGATATCGACCTTTAACGAGGACGGTACTGTGGATGTAATGAATGCCGCATGGGGTACTATGCTTGAGCGTGATATGGTAGCACTCAATCTTACCGAAACACACAAAACCGTTCAGAATATCAAGGCAAGAAAAGGCTTTGTAATTCATATAGCAGATGCCGATCATGTTGCAGAGGCAGATTACTTTGGTGTCGTCAGCGGAAATAAAGAACCGGACAAGTTTGCAAAAAGCGGCTTGACATTTACAAAATCAGAAATTGTTGATGCTCCGGTCATCAATGAATTTCCGATAGCTATGGAGTGTGAATTTATCGAGTATCAGGACGATGAAACAGGTCTGGGGGTTATCGGAAAAGTGGTCAGAACCTCTGTCGAAGAGGACAAAATCAAAGATGGAAAAGTAGATATAGACTCTTTACAGGCAATTGCCTTTGACCCATATACACACGGATATTATAAGGTTTCCGGCAGGGTTGGAGAAGCATTCAAGGACGGACTGAGATTGAAGTGATTTTTTATTTGACTTCATAACCGTATGTCAGATCAATATACGGCAACCTTCAAGGGCAGAAATAACAGTTTAATGCCGCAAAACATTATGCCCGGACTTCGGTTCGGGCTTTTTTTATATACCGTAAAGCAGTATGGAAAATTGGCAGCGAGTAAAACCGTCACCAAAAGTCAATTTTGCACCCAAGCTATCAAAAATGCACCCAAATGCACCCAAGACAGAGATTTCGTTCATTTGTATCATTTTTAGCTCGCTTATAGATAAAACAGTATCGGAATTGATACAAAAGAAAGACTTGAAATCAGCGTAAACCGCTTGTTTTCAAGCCTTTTTTCTTTTGCGTATTTGGTATTTGGTGCTGTCCGGGTGGCTGCTGAAAAGCAGCTTAAGGTTTGGGTGCATAAATGAACGAACTAAAAGGAGGTTCGTGTAATTATATAGGGGTTCGTTCAAGGATTATACTGTGTGGTAGTGTTAATTCAGGTACACAAGTGGAGATAAAAAGAATAATCTTAAAGATAAGAATCAAATTTTCACACAGAGTCAGATTAATAAAATTGGTATTTACGCAAAATTGTTGTGTGTCAACCATAGTATTTATAATCGAAAAAAAGAGAACATACGGATATATAACACACGGATATATTATATAACTATTAGTAACTGTTCTTTATTGATGTCATGATAAAGCGTACAGTTTTGTGCCTTGAATACTTTGACTATTTCCGAAAGCTCTCCGCCATCATCAAACAAATCCGAGATATTCTTAAAACGATTTAGCTTTTCAGGATAAAAAGCTAGCGTTTTTTTGTTGTCGAATACAGCCGTATATAATATTTCAGCCTCGACCAGATCCTGAAAAATATGACTGCCGTAGGATAATTCCGGATTATATCCTGCTCTGCTTTCCTCCATCTCACAGATAACATCAAACCCGCTGATATCCGAAAACATCGTAGGTACTCCGAGTTCCTTTGATGAAGTCCCTATCCTTCCGGGTACCATAAGCATAAGATGTTCCTCGGAACCCCGGAAATGCCAGTTGATCTTTCCTATCAGACGCGCAACGGCAGATTTATCATTATACGGCATATTGTAATACCCTATCGGATCAACATATACGATATAGTCAAGCTGCTCTGTTCTTGATAGTCCCATTGATGCACCCTTAGTGTGGAGCAGGATATGTTCATCTGTAATATTTTCGGGCATCGTGACCGTGTTATTTCCCTTAATCACCTGCAGCGGTCTGCACTGTAGGAGGTCTATAGTATATTCGCCGTCATCAGAAACATTGATCGTAAACTCTGTATCCACCGGATAATCATATTCAGATTGTATGCAAGCAAGCATCCGCCGCATACTCTCCATCAGCTTTTTATTCTTCACAAGACCCTGACAGGAAATAAATCTGATGTCACGATCTCTTCCCATTTCTCTGAGCCTTTGCTCTGCCTCGAAATCGTGCTCTAAAAGAATATTTCCAAGGTAGCGGGGAATTACGGGCAGCATTGTATCAAGGCTTACTCTTTCAAGATCATGCTTTGAGGTATTGATAACCTCAGCATTGCGCTGTGAGAATTTATGCTTGTCGGCAACGGTCGAATATGGTGTTCTTTCAGGCATATCAAGGCTTACAAGTCTCGGATATGACCCTTCTGTCCTGTCAACGGCAGATGTTCCGAGCCCCATTACAAGTCTGAGCATACCTGTCCCCGGATCGGCAGTCTGTAAAAATCTGTAGGGACTATAGGAATAACCGACCCCTGCCGCACAGGGCATATAGTAGGAACCGTAATACGACCCCGAGACCCTTTGAACAAGGAGCGCCATCTGCTCGTCACGCTTGTCAAGTCCCCGTCTTTTTCTGTAATCAAGAGCAGAAAGCCCCATTGTGCTGGCATAAACGTTTTTTATTGCATTTTCAAATTCTGCAAGCCTGTCCTCATAGCTTCCTCTGTTCGCACAGAATACAGATTCGTATTTTCCGGCAAAAGCATTGCCGAAGCCGTCCTCAAGAATACTGCTGGAGCGAACTATATATGGATCCTGACCGTAGTATTCAATAATGTTTCCGAACTGCTCACGCATAACATCGGAAAACTTTCCGTTCAGAAGCAGCTCTCTGAATTCATCCGCAAGCCTGAAATAGCCTTCCTCGGTTCTCTGCTTTATCCTCATATCCCAGAAGCCGTTATCGACTATATATGTGTAGTAAACGTCCGATCCGATATAAAACGAATCATGCGGTTCAAGGGTATTGTTTATATCCGGCTCCCTGTTGCGGATAATAGCTCTGGACAGCAGCATTCCGCAAGCTTTTCCTCCTATCATTCCTGTACCTATCATATGGCTGCGGACTTCAAAATAATCCTCCGGGGTAAAATTCTTTTTTACCATCTGACGCATTTTTGAATCACGGGTCATCATGATATTGCAAATATATTCACATTCGTCTGATATGTCAGCTCCGGTGCTGTGTCTGATCTTTGCATTATTGAAAAAACGATCCCATGAATCTGTATTTCTGTCATCCGTTCCACGGCGCAGCTTTCCGAGTATATTATAAAATCTGCTCGATCTTACACCGTCAGTAACAGGACGGAATTTGCCTGAGTTTGGCTCAAATATATGCGGAAGAAACATAGTATCAGAATTACGATTCCATACCTTTTCGGGACGAACGAAAATATCCTTTTCTCCCGTATAAACATCCAAAAACAGCTGAGTGGTATCGATTATCTTATTAACGGAATGAACCGAGTGCTTGCCTCGGATAAGCGGAAAAAATGCGACTGTATCAAGCACAAAAAGGAACGGACAGGTCACTCTGAAAAAATTACCCATCATCAGGTCTGTTGCCCATGCGGTCTGCAATTCCGAAAGGCAGTCAAAAACATAAAAAGCATCCCTGCCTTCTCTTTCAATCGCATTATGTATCTCCACAGTGAAGTTTTCAAAGCGATGAGAAAGCGGTATCTCAATAGTTTTTACCTCCGGTATATCTGTAATGAACGGCTCGTGTGCTGCGAACCGGAAATAGATTATCTTTCGCTTATCCTTGACTGCCTGTCTGACATACGGCTCCATAAATAATCTGAATTCACTCAGGTCTGATACTCTCCATACAACATTATCACCCAGTCTGATATTGTCCAACGCTTTATCCATCTCCGGTATGCCTGATAGTATTCTGTCAAATGCTGCCATTTCAACTGCCTCCTTTACAAGTTTTCAACATGAATGTTCAATAAATGCTTTGAATATTTTGCGGCTGTCCTCGTCTGCCTTATAAGAAAATTCGGGATGCCATTGAACACCCCAGATGAATTTCTTTCGCGGCATATACACAGCTTCTATCAGCCCATCTTCTGCACGAGCCATACATTCCAGTACCGGAGATAAGTCTTTGATGCTCTGATGGTGATAACTGTTCACGGAAAGCGTTTGCTTTTTAAGTAATTGCCCTAAAGGTGTATCCTGCACGATCATAACCTCATGAACTGGTTTTTCATACGGCGGCGTCTGGTGATGTGTTACTGAAGTTCCGGTTTCTAAAAGAATATCCTGATACAGAGTTCCGCCTGATGCAGCATTCATAAATTGGATACCTCTGCATATTCCAAGCAGAGGCTTGTCAAGCTCTACGGCTTTGTTCAGAACGATCGCATCCAGCTTGTCACGCAGCGTACAGGTGACGATATTGTCATATCTTTTTCTTTCTCCGTAGATCATCGGGTCAACATCCTGTCCTCCTGTCAGGAGAAATCCGCTGCATATATCCAATGCCCGACAAAACACATCCTCGTTATCCGTAAACGGAAGTACCATCGGGATCCCACCTGCATCAATGATCCCGTTCATATATCCCGGCAGCATCCATATACTTTTCTTTTCTTCATCCCAAAGGGGCATGACACCGATAATGGGTTTCATATTCATCTGTTCTCCTTACTTTATGTCATTCATAACACCTGTCAGCGAACAGGCACCGAAGGCACTCCGGTCGGGATGATACGATACAGCGGAGTGTTGGAATATATTACCGGCTGTCCTGCATGGAAAAAGACAATACCGTTTACGGGTGATTTGATTTCTTCAAGGATTCTGCCTGTATACGGATCTGTTATCTCTGCAAGAATATCGCCTTTCCTTACCCTTGAATTGACTCCTGCACGGCGGATGAAAAAACCGGCTGTTTCGTTTTTGACATTGACAAGCTCACTGCCCTCTATCAGTCGGGAAATATACCCCTCGTGGCAATCGTATTCAATGATATCATGTTTGTTAAGAAAATTCAGCACGGCGTTGACTGCCTCCGATGCACTGTCATCGTCAATGCTGTCTGTAGCATTGGTATATATGGAAAACGCTTTTGTTCCCCATATCTGCCAATTATAATTTAAAGTGGTGGTGTCATACGGCTTTGCTTTTCTGCGGTAAACATATGGCAATCCGAAATCCTTTGCAAGCTCTGTATCTTCAAAGCCTGTTTTCATCATTCTTACATGAGGGATAAAGCTGCCCTGCATATAAAAGCTTGCAAATTGTATGCCATATTCATAATCGCTGACATTGCTGAAAACACCATCGGCTATTCTTTGAGTTGTTTCACCAAGACAATAGCCCGGAAACATCCGGTTGATATCTGTATTGTCTGTTGACCAGAATCTTTTTCCGATATTCATGGAATGCGGATTAACACAGGGAATTACCATTATTGATTTTTCTTCCCTGATCTTTCCTGTTATTTCGAGCTGTTCAAAGACAGAGATCAGCTTTGAACATATATACACCTGTTGAATCTCATTTCCTCTTGTTGCACCGACAATGCAGACGGAATGTTCTCCGCTGCCGAAATAATAGCCCTTTACACGCATATTGTCCCTGTGGACCGAGCCAAGCTCAAACAGTACTTTTTCTTCCATCTGAAAAACCTCCCTTACGACAGTATTCTCGCAATCAGCGAGCCTTCGGAAACAATAGGATATTCACGCAGCGTAAAAACTATCCCATCCGTTTCCGAATGAATCGTTTCGTTGATTTCGCCCGTAAGGGGATCTAATATATCTCCGATATGATCTCCTTTTTTTACATTTTTCCAATGCTCAACGGCAGGAACAAATACTCCTGAGTTTCCTGCATTGATAAATGATACTTCTCCGTCCTCTGAGATGATAGGCTCTTTTGGTGTTATGATTTCACCGTTCCATATTCCCAGCTCCTTCATCAAAGAGAAAATACCGTCAACAAGCTGGTCGCCGTATTTTTTAGTAATACGCATACCAACTCCCATTTCAACAACAAGAGTCGGTGTGCCTATGACATTGAGCGAATAAGCAAGCGTGGATTCAAGAACCGTTGCGGCAGAATGTACCCATATATAATCCATATTCAGTTTCTTTGCAAGCGGTATGAGCGTTTCCTTTGACAGCTCATTGATCCTGACCTGCGGTATCTCTTCAAGAAAGATATTGCTTGCGTGGATATCTATGACCGCAGCACTGCCGCTGAGGTCACTGATTATTTTGGATGCGATATATTCCGGCATTGAACCGTTTTCCGAACCGGGAAACAGTCTGTTCATATCAAGATCAAATGCAGGTATGCCCCGGGTGATAGAATCTATTCCAAGAGGATTGAGCGCAGGATAGACGTCCACTATTCCTGTCAGTCTGCTGTAGTTTTCTTTTATTCTCCGTTGCAGTTCATAGCAGACATATTGTCCCTCGAGTTCATCTCCGTGTGTTCCCGTAACAATGCTTATACGCTTTTCATTTCCGCTGAGTCCGTTTTCAGGTACAAGGCGGTTTTTCTTTATCATCAAGCTTTCATCTATCGGCAGACCGACAGATGCCACTACCTGAACCATTATCATCATTCCTTTGCATGTATTTCTTCAACATTCACTTCTTCTTTCTGTGTCTGCATTCCGTTTCCGTAGAAATTGCCCTTGATTACAGGACAGTCACTTGAATCCCTACCGTAGGATACTTTTATATACTCATCATTGACCAGTTTGTTGTTTGTCGGGTCAAAGCCGTACCAGTAACCCCGGCAAAAAGCCTCTACCCAGGCATGGGACGCTCCCTCTCCGAGCATCATTCCCACAACATATCTTGCCGGAATATTCGCCATTCTGAGAAGAGAGATCATAATATGTGCAAAATCCTGACAAACTCCGCTTTTGAGACTAAGGGCATTTTCAGCCGCTTCATGTACTCCTGTCGCACCGGCGTCATATTTCAGAACCTCCGCAACAGCCTTCATTATTTTCATGGTTTTGTCATATGGTTCCGTGATTTCATTCAGACATAGGGATTTATGAAGTTTCCAGATGTTTATTCCGGGCATTGTCAGTCTGGTCTGCACTCCGAAAACTGTCGTACTGAAAGGACAGTAAGGATAAGATTCTGTGCTTATAAATTCCTCAAAAACATTCAGACCTGTATCGGCACAGCCGCTTATGGATATTTCAAATTTATCATGCGGCTTTTCGATCCTGCCGTACAGCTTCTTATTATGGAAAACATCATCGGTAATACTGAAGCAGGTATCGTAACCGGAGGAGATCTTCAGCTCCGTTATTTTTTGTCTTTCATTATCCTGCGGAATAAACATTACAGAAAAACTGTGGTTGTTAACTGCCTCGCTGTACGATGCAGTCAGATTATAATTAAAGACTAAATGTCTGATACTACCGCCCCCTTACGAAAGAATCAGCTTTCTCAGCAGATTCTTTACATTGTCATAGCTGAAATCAGGTGATGAAAGCATATTATCCATTGTATATATAACGCTTTCATCATACCTGAGCTTTGCCTTACTCAGAAAGCCCTTCATTCTTTTATACACCATCTGAACCTCATGAGCAGGCTTTTCCAGACTTAGATACAGGTCCAGTCTTTCTATGCCCTTGCCAAGCTTGATAATATTCCGTATCTGTTCATCATCTATACCGTCATTGACACATCCCCAGAAAGCGAGGATATGGTCGATCACAAGCATCAGATCGGCGATGGTGGAATTGCTGTTCTCCGCATTTTTGATATCGTCTATGGCAAGCTGGATATATGCCATTGTTTCTGTGCCGATATAATCCCTCATAACAATGGCATTGTCATATGCCCTGTTCAGACTGCTGATAATGGAATTGGGATTTGTTTCATCAAAAGCATACTTTCTTTTAAAGTTGTCGCTTGATCCATAAATATCAGCAATGCCGATTTTTCTGCACAAAACCTTATAATAATCCGGATCGGAATCTATCATAAGATCTGCCGATTTAAAATAATCCTTCAGTGTTGTATAAACCCTTTCTGTGTATCTGCCAAGCCAGAAAAGGTGATCGCTTTTGTCTATCGTGATAATACCCATGTGTCTTTAAAACCTCCTCCCTGTGATGAATTGACGATGAACGAATCAGGATTTCTTGAAAATCTTGTTAGTCCGCTTGCCCATACCTTTGTTGTGCGTCCTGTCAGGACAAAGGCACGAAGATCCGCTTTCCTCGGGACCTTTGTTCCGTTTTCATCAAGAATATCCAGATCATAGAAGTCAATAACCTCCTGTGCAATAAATCTTCTCGGTTCTGCTTTAAGCAGTGCAATAAATTCTGACTTCTTTTCAGCTGTGAGAGAACTTCCGAAAACCACACCGTAGCCGCCTGCCTCTGCAACGTCCTTGATCACTAATTTATCAAAGTTGTCGAGGACATACTGCATATCCTTTTCGTAATAAGGAAGATATGTAGGAGCATTCATCAGTATTGCTTCTTCTCCGAGATAATACTTTATCATTTTCGGAACGAAATAATAGATGCCCTTGTCATCAGCCACGCCATTTCCAGGTGCATTGAGCAGTGCAGCATTTCCCTTTCGGTAAGCTTCAAAAATATGAGGGATACCGATCACCGATTCCTCATAAAAAGTCATCGGGTCAAGATATTCATCAGATATTCTTCTGTAAACAGCTCCCACACGCTGTTTTTTACCATTGTAGTCGATATAGTACAGATTATCGTTTTCACAGACGATATCCTTTCCTGTGGTAAGTACTGCTCCTGTTTTTTCTGCCAGATAGGAATGTTCAAAAAAAGCTGCATTATACCTGCCGGGTGACAGTATGACATTGATTCCGCCTGTATTGACATGATCCATAACTTCCTTTAGCAAGTCCGCATAGTTGCGGTTGTCGATAACGTCGTTTTTAGTGAAAGCATCAGGGGCACTTCGCCTTTGAAGCTCCCTTGCTATCATCGGATATGACGCACCCGACGGTACTCTCAGATTATCTTCTAAAACATACCAGTTATTATCCTTTGACTGAACAAGATCTATACCGGAAATATGGCTGTAAATACCCTTTGGCGGTGTTACCCCGTCACACGGTACAAGAAAACCCTTCGCCGAAAAAATAAATTCCTCCGGTATCACCCTGTCTTTGACGATCTGTTTTTTGCCGTAGATGTCGGATAAAAAACAGTTCAGTGCATCAACACGCTGCCGGAGGCCCTTTTCAAGATATGAAAATTCATCGTTTCCGATAATTCTTGGTATAGGGTCGAACGGAAAGAGCTGTTCTCTGAATTCGCCGTTTTTGTAAATGCCGAATTTTACTCCGTATCTTGACAGCAGCTTGTTAATGGTTTCTGCATTTCTGATCAGATCATTCACTTTTATCCCTCCTGAAAAAAGACAAGGGTGCTCATCCTCTGTGGACAAACACCCTTGTTTGATGGATATATATTATCACGAATTGCAAAATTTGTCAATTACTATTTGCAACTTTCTTACAGCGGAGATTCAATATTCAGCGATTTTATAGATAAAAAGTAAAATTAAACGATATTTTTGCAATAGAATAAATAATATATTGCAAAATCAGAACTGTTATGGTATACTTGACACGACAAAATACTCCTTATCGGAAGTGATAAAAATGAACAGGTTTCCTCCAATAGGTCAAAGGATAATAAAATCTGCAGTGGCAGTGGCACTTTGCATGATAGTCTATCATATCCGCAGTCTGCTGCCGATAGAAAACGGAATACCCTTTTACAGTGCCCTTGCAGCACTGTGGTGTATGCAGCCATCTGTTGACACCACAAAAAACAACGCCGGTCAGAGAACATTCGGCACAGTAACAGGAGCAGCTTACGGACTTGTATTTCTGAATTTTCTGTATTTTTCCAAAATCACAGAACCAATATGTGTTTACCTTCTCGCAAGTGCTGTGGTGATCCCGGTCATATATTCAACTGTAGTGCTGAAAAAGAGAAATGCTTCATTTTTTTCGTGTGTAGTATTTCTGAGCATAGCCCTGACACATTCATTCGATCAGGATCCGTATGTTTTTGTTTTTAACAGGGTGCTTGATACCTTCATCGGAATAGGCATCGGAGTAGGTATAAACGAATTTCATATACCGATAAAGCATGACAACGAAACGCTGTATGTCAGCGGCATAGATGATGTTCTGATATCTTCCGATAAGCGCTCAATCCCGTTCAGCAAGGTTGAACTTAACAGGATTATAAAAAGCGGAGTAAAATTTTCTATTTCCACCGTCAGAACCTCAGCGGAGCTTATATCTGTAATGGAGGGCGTGGAGTTTAACCAGCCTGTCATTGTAATGGACGGTGCGGCACTTTATGATATCAGTGAAAACCGCTATATCGAAACCTTCTCTATGTCATATGATATATGCTCGAGGGTGGAACAGATTATCGAAGAAGCTGATCTGCACTATTTTGAAAGTGCGTTGTGTGACTCGACACTTCTGACCTATTATGGCAAAATGAAAAATCAGGCTGAAAAAGATTATTTTGATAAAATGCATCGTTCGCTGTACATTAATTTTATAAGTCAGACTTTCAGACACAGGGGAGAAAAAGTCCTCTGCCTGACTGTTATTGCCGATGAAAATAATATTGCCATACTGAAAAGGAAATTATTGACATCACTTGAAAATATTATCAGGGTAACAGTCAGCAACAGCGGGTACAAGGGCTATAATTGCCTTAAAGTGTTTTCATCAAGGGCGACAAAGCATGAAATGATAGAGAAGCTGCGTGAACATACAGGAGCAGAGAAGGTTGTAACATTCGGAAGTATTAAAGGAGAATATGATGTTTATATTCATGACGGCGGAGGAAATGCAACCATAAAAAAGCTGAAAAAACTTTATCGTAATGGTTCTGTACATTAAAATTTCTAAAATAATAATTATTTTGTCTGAGATTTACAAAATCATTATGTTTAGAAATATCAATTATTGACATTTCGGTTTTTAAGTGGTATTATTTCGGCATAAGAATTAAGCAAAGGTGCTTCTTCCAAATCAGGGAGGAGTGCCTTTTTTGGTGGGGTGAAAATATGAGTATGCTTAAAAGATCCATGTATGAAGCTTTTGAGAGAAACAACAATATTTCCTCTGAGTATATGGAAAAATACGGAGTCAAGCGTGGACTGAGAAATTCCGACGGAACAGGTGTCATGGCAGGTGTTACGAATATCTGCAATGTACACGGGTATGTAGTTGATGACGGAGAAAAACAGCCTGCCCGGGGAAAACTGATTTTCAGGGGATATAACATCAATGAGCTTGTGGAAAGAGTGATGTCGGAAAACAGATACGGGTTCGAGGAAATAGTATTTCTGCTGCTTTCTGGCAGACTCCCTGATAAAAATGAGCTTGAGGAGTTCAGTACAGTTTTATCCGACAATCGTGCACTGCCGGGAACATTTTTTGAAGATATGATACTCAAAGCCCCTTCGCCTGACATTATGAATAAAATGGCAAGGTCAATTCTTGCGCTATATTCATATGATCCTGACCCTGAATCCAAAACCGCCGAACATGAGGTGGATACAGCAATTTCACTTATCGCTAAAATGCCGGTTATCATGATCTGTGCAAATGAAGCCAAAAAGCGGTTTTATAAGGGCGATACGATGATACTGCACCCACTGATAAAAGGAATGTCGACGGCAGAGAATATCCTGTCAACGCTCAGACACGACAGACAGTTTACACATGAACAGGCAAAGCTGCTGGATCTGATGCTGATGCTTCATGCGGAGCATGGGGGAGGAAATAATTCGACATTCACCTGCCGTGTGCTGACATCTTCGGGAACCGATCCGTATTCCGCCTATTCCGCCGCAGTAGGATCTCTGAAAGGACCCAGACACGGCGGAGCAAATCATAAAGTAATAGAAATGCAGGAGCTTATAAAAGCGAATGTCACAAACTGGAATGATGATACAGAGCTGTCAGAGTTTCTGAAAAAGATACTCAGAAAAGAAACCGGCGACAAAAGCGGACTGATCTATGGTATGGGACACGCAGTATACACACTATCTGATCCACGTGCTGTAATACTGAAAAAATATGCAGGAAGGATGGCACAAAACACGGAATTTGAAAAGGAATTCCATCTGCTCGAATCCATCGAACGACTGACACCAAAGGTTTTTGAGGAGGTCAAACACTCTGACAAGGCAATGTGTGCTAATATTGATATGTACAGCGGCTTTGTGTATAAAATGCTTGATATTCCTCAGGAGCTTTTTACACCGCTTTTTGCCGTGTCAAGAATGGCGGGATGGTGTGCGCACCGCTTTGAGGAGATAAACAGCGGCAAAAGGATCATCCGTCCTGCATATAAGTCCATATCCAAAGAAAAAGAATACATTGATCTGGAGGAGAGGTAATTATGATGGAAAAAATCAGAATGACAACACCGCTTGTTGAAATGGACGGCGATGAAATGACTCGTGTTTTATGGAAGATGATAAAGGATATACTTATCCTGCCCTATGTTGATCTGAAAACGGAGTATTATGATCTGGGGCTTGTTCACAGAAACGAAACCGATGATGCGGTGACGGTCGAATCTGCCGAAGCAACAAGGAAATATGGAGTAGCCGTCAAGTGTGCTACCATTACACCTAATGCAGCGAGAATGACAGAATATGATCTGAAGGAAATGTGGAAATCTCCAAATGGAACGATAAGGGCAATACTTGACGGCACAGTTTTCCGTGCGCCTATTCTTGCTGAGGGTGTTACTCCGTATATTCCTACATGGACAAAGCCAATTACTATCGCAAGACACGCTTATGGAGATGTTTATAAGAATACAGAAATGCAGATAAAAAAAGGCAGCAAAGCAATGCTTAAGGTAATTGATGAAAACGGCAGCGAAGAGTCAGAGATGATCTATGATTTTTCGGATAGTGCAGGTATCATACAGGGACTTCATAACAAGGATAAGTCCATTGAAGGCTTTGCCCGTTCATGCTTTAACTATGCCCTTGATACAAAACAGGATCTGTGGTTCGCAACAAAGGATACTATTTCCAAAAAGTACGATCACCGATTCAAGGATATCTTTACGGAAATATATGAAAGCGAATACAAAAGCCGCTTTGAAGAAGCGGGTATTGAATATTTCTACACACTTATAGATGATGCCGTAGCAAGAGTAATACGTTCGGAGGGTGGATTTATCTGGGCTTGTAAGAATTATGACGGTGATGTTATGTCCGACATGGTGGCAACTGCATACGGCAGCCTTGCTATGATGACATCAGTGCTTGTTTCTCCTGACGGTATATATGAATATGAAGCAGCCCACGGAACAGTACAGCGTCATTATTACAAATATCTCAATGGTGAAAAGACCTCTACTAATCCGGTAGCAACTATTTTTGCATGGACAGGTGCACTTCGCAAAAGAGGTGAGCTTGACGGTATTTCCGGACTTTGCGGCTTTGCTGATAAGCTTGAAAAAGCTGTACTGAAAACTATCAGCGATGGTATTATGACAGGAGATCTGGCAGCTATCTCAAAGCTAACCAATAAAAGGACGGTTGACTCCGAAACTTTTCTTAATGAGATCAATACTCGTCTGAGCAACAGTCTATAAGGATAAGTATATCAGTTTCCTATACTCTATTATTCAAAAAAACGATTGGACAATACTCGTTTTGTAATGTAAAATGCTACTGAGAAGGTGGTGACGGTCTTGAGCAATAATCTTGCCAGTAATAATGAATTCAGTTTCCCCTATGAAGACAGCAGTGATATCACTCTCGAAAGTATCACAAGATATCTTGCCGATCTGACAGGCTACAGCATTACATCTGATATTATGGGGGTCGTAGATCTGCTGCATGATCTTGACTCAGAGCAAAAGAAAAATGAAAGACTTTCCATTCAGATCGTTCAGACACTTGCCAGTGCATTGGATGCCAGAGACAGCTATACCAGAGGTCATTCCAGCCGTGTTGCATTATATTCGTTGGAAATTGCAAGACGATACGGTTATTCGGAAAAAGCACAGATAGAAATCTATATGATGGCACTTTTACATGATATCGGAAAAATTGGCATACCGGATAAGGTCCTCAGAAAAAAGTCACAATTAACCGATAAAGAATATGATCTGATAAAAACACATCCTGTAGTGGGATATGAGATACTGAACAATATCACTGATATGCCTCGTCTTGGTATAGGCGCAAGGTGGCACCATGAAAGATATGACGGAAATGGTTATCCGGACGGACTG
>CACWVH010000024.1 GCA_902764235.1 uncultured Ruminococcus sp. | reverse complement strand
GTACTGCACTCAAACTACCCTTACGCCGTGTACCGAACGGTACGCACGGTGGTGTGAGAGGTCGGCTGCTCAACTAATGGGCAGCCTCCTACTCGATTGCTGTAATTATATGCTTATAATGCACACAGCTTTTCAAACTGTGCCTTTGCCTCGTTCAGAAGAGCTGTGTAATCCGCATCCGCTCTGACTCTTAGCAGCTCAGTTATTTCGCTTACCGGTTTAGTAAGCGGATTCAGTGAAAGATTAGCATACATGCCCTTGAGTGCATGAGCTGTTTCAAAGGCAGCATCCAGATCCTTTTCTGCAATCTGAGCCTCAAGCTGTGTCAGTCTCTTGTCGTTTACAGCCTTGCCTACGAGCATCAGATAAAAATTCTCTTTATTCATACAACGCACAAGTGCTTCATCAACATCCGCACCATATTCTCTGAGTTTCTCTGTTGTCAGCATAGTTATTCTCCAATCTTTATTAATTTATCAGCTGATTCTAAAATCAAAAAAGCTTTTATTTATGCGAATAATCAGCATTGTAATTTACTCAGCTGCCATCCGTCATTTTCTCCGCAAAGGCGCAGAAAATGACTACATTACATCTTAGGAGGGGCGGTTTTTCGCCGCCTGCGGCGGCAAAAAACTCGCCGATTTACAATCGCCTATATTTATTCTTACAAATTCATATACCTTTTCCGACCATTCCCAGATGTCTCTGCAATCATTTTTCAGAAAGAAAACTTTATCCTTCAGAGCCTCTGGTATATGATCTGTGACAATATCCCTGTACTCTTCCGGAACAATAATTGAATTTACCCAATCCTTCAGAATGACCTCATTCTTTATTTTGAGAGGCAGAACACCGTCAGATACAGCATCAGGGTGCTTTATAAGATCACGATACCGGAAGAAAAATCTGACTCCCGGAGTAAAATCCGTACTCAGATCTGTTTCAGTGGGGAATCTTTTCAGCTTTCTTTCCATAACAAGACGATCGCCTGCCTGACAGTTTCCCCATGCAAACATTATGTAGTAAAAATAATCCTCGGGGTCATTTGCAGCATTTCTGCTTTCCGCTTTAAGCTCTGCGGCAGACATCTTTCTTGCCAGAACAGGGGAGAGCAGGCTGCCGCAGTCGAATATTTTCACAGCGTTTTCTATCGGTGACGTATGACATACAAAATCAGTCAGACATCCCTTATACGCAGGACAGGCAGTACATTCTGTGAGCTTTGCAGGGACAGCAGCTCGCTTGTCCTGAGTATATATGCTTTTATATTTTTCGATTTTATTGAGTATCTTTTCGTCAGCCTCGATTTTGCATGAGCGTCCGTATTCAGCTTCGTAGCCGATAAAATCGAGTATATTCTGAATTTCCCAGTCGGTAATATCCGGGTATTCAGAAAGATTCTTATACAGCACACCGTCCCAGCATTCTGTAAATTCAAATTTACCTGCTCTGATTATCACAGTACACAGCTCCCTTTGCAAAATTTCTCTCTTTATATAATTATAGCAAAAGAATATATTTTTTTCAATACGACGGATGAAAAAAGCATGGAAATCAAGTTTATTATAAAGAAATATTATTTAACCTTTTTTCTTACATTTTACTTGCCTTTAAAGCGAAAAGCGGGGGCTTTCCGTTCGACCCCGCACTCCTTCGGTATCAAAAAAAGATAAAATATATGAGAAGATTTTAAAAATTGATTTATGCGGAGAAAAGAATGCAGTTATATAAACTGTGGATGAGCGGCTTTATCACGGAGGACAGAAATGAAAAGAGCCGGTGGATCAGCACCGACTCTTCTTTACAGGCATATGCTTTTTCTTTCAATAATCAGCAGCTGTGCCGCTTCAATGCGATCCTCCGGCAGACGGCGCAGTAATTGCAGATTGTCTTATGCTGATGATCCATACAACAAGACCGAGTGCACACAAAACTCCGCCTGCTGCCCAGTAAATGATGGTCAGCTGGTTGGTCGTTCCGTAGATCTCGATAACCCCCTGAATGATCGACCCGACTGTAAGAGCAGCGATACCGCTGTTCCACAGACGAAGAGAAGATATATCAGGAATGTTTTTATCCCTGAATACCATAATACTGTATGGCAGAGAGCAGCCGAGCAGCGGAAAAACAAAGGAAAAAAGCATGAAGTAGGAATAAACTCCGAAGCTGAATGCTTCATAGACAGCTGCGAATAAGGCACAGAAAAGGGCAGCAATGATACTTCCTATAAGATGCTTTTGCAGTCTGATATTATTTTGCGATGTAAACAATGTCGCTCACTCCTCTCTCTTTCATAGATCTTCCTGATGTTGTGGGATAATTGATGATCTCTCCGTCGAAATATAGTGTGGAAGAGCCTCCGCCGTCCAGATTATATGCTGTCTCAACTCCGATACCCTGCATGAATGTGGCTAACTGATATAATGACAAGCCCTTGCTGTCACTTGTTCTTCCGTCTGATACGACAAACACATAATGGCAGGCGTCGATCATTCCCACTGCGGTTCTCGGATTACTTGCCATTGCCTTTCCGACCTCCTCGTTGACGGTAACATCTACCTGACCGTTCTGCACCAGAGCAGGACCGAAGGAGAATGCCTGCCAGACGCCTTCATCCACAAGCTCCTGAGCAGAGCGTTCATCTGAATTGACTATCCTCATCGTACCGTCTGCATAGACACAAAGCAGGTCTCTTCCGTCGCTGCTGTCCCGGAATACAACTCCGTTGCGTATCACATAGCCGCTTTCTCTTGCACCGTAATAATCTCCGTTTATAGCGAGTATTGCTTCATTCTGCTGTGCGATGGATGAGGTCTTGTCTGTTACGTTTTTTCCGTAATAATCGCTTGCAAAGGCTGTTCTTATATATTCGCTGGAGCTTACGACAATATCAGCAGCGTATACAGCTGTGTTTTCATAATAATACCTGAATCCGTGAAACTCATTATTGATTGCGGCGGCAGGCGTGCTGCGCACGCCTGCCGCCTGGCTGAAATGAAAACCCGGAAGGTTTAAAAAAAGATTTAATTCAATTTCACGGATTCAGGTAATATTTATAGAGCTTTATGCTTGCCTGATCGTTCTGATATTCTCCGATAAGCTCAGCTTCACTATATGATTCTGACGCTATGCTTTCATCGTTTTTTTCTTCCTCCGAGACGGCTTCGGTATCGGCTGAGTGACTGGTACGTTTATCTGTTGTCACCATATCATCAGCTGAGCCGGAGCTGTCAGTGTCTTTTGTCATATTATCTTCAGTGCTGCTGCTCCGGCTGCTGCTGCTCCGGCTGCTGCTGAACATGGATGTGTTGATCTGTTCATGTACATATTCCATCGGACGGCTTATCACAAATGTATCAAGCACGACAAACAGAGTAAATGCAGCAAGAACAGAAGAAAAACAGATGGAATAGATGTATTTTTTCATGCTTTGACCTCCTTGAAAATAAAAAGCTTCTGAACCGTCCAGCTAAAGAAAAACATTACTGTTTCGGTAATTATTTTTGCGAGCATATAGGGCAGTCCGGCTGTAATGAGCAGCTTGAGGATACAGGTGTTCAGAATGAGCACTACTACTGCAAGCAGGAAGTATTTTACTGCTGATTTAAGTATGCTTGCACGGCTTGAGAATACGAAGCTTCTGTTCAGTGAAAAATTAACAGCAGCACTTACTACCCTTGCCAGTACGTTGGATAATATCGTCATTCCCGTGAGAGACATCAGGGCGCAGAACAGGCTGTAATCAATTACAAAGCTCAGCAGGGAGGAGGCGGAGAATCTGAGTATCTCCCTGTATATTCTGAAAGAATCCCTGACAGGATGAAAATGTGAGGATGAGTTGTTATCAAGATAAACAGTGTGTATCGGAACTTCCTCAACACTTATATCCTCCTGTTTCAGATGCAGCAGGACATTCATTTCATATTCATACCGGTCCCCCTCGACCGAGAGCATATAATCAGTCAGTCCGCTGCTGAAAGCCCTCAGTCCGGTCTGGGTATCATAGATTGCATTTCCTGTGGAAATGCGGAATACAGCTCTTGTAATCCCGTTTCCGATACGGCTTCTCATAGGAGCACCTTTATCTATTATCCTTTTTCCGAGCACAAGACATCCGGTTTTCTCCTGAGCCTTTTCACAAACTAAAAGAATATCCTCCGGCAGATGCTGTCCGTCCGCATCCGCCGTAACAATAACATAAGGGACGGAAAATGCTTTTTTGATATAACTGATCCCTGTTTTCAGAGCAGCACCCTTGCCCTTGTTATTTTCGTGAGTAAGAACTGCTGCATTTTCACAAACAGCATTGAATATATAAGCCTGTTCTTTCTTGCTGCCGTCATTGACGACTACGATATCAAAATCCATTTCCTTTAAGCTTTGCACAAGAGAAATAAGCCTTTCATCAGGGCAGTATGCCGGTATCAGTACGATTCGTTTGCTTTGAATGGTCATTTTTCTCACCTCAGAATAATAGTATCTTTCTTTGTTGCTTCTTATACATTATGATACGTCTGCTTGTTGGAATCTGGGTGGAAGAAATATTAAGTGTTTTTTAACTTATTATTAATAAATTTTGATGTGTGTATTTATCACTTGACAGCGTATAAACAAAAACACAAAGTAAATTGTTATACTTTGTGTAAATCGACACAGATCTGTGTTATTATGTAGTAAATGTCATTGATATAAAGGATCGGGAATCATGCAATAGCTACAGTTATTCGCAAGTTTGGTTTTTTATCTGAATCCATGACACTCGTTTTTTAATTAATTGAGTAATTCCCGTGATGAAATATGGTTTTATAAATTTTCCGACGTTATGTCCCTCAAGCATATGCAGCTTCTTCAGCCTGCTCCTTCCTGGAGGAAAGGTGGAGTCTTAATGGGACGGCGTCAGGCGGGCACAGCCCGCCTGACGCCTGGAAAAACTTCTCCGCAATTTCACGGATTCAGGTTTTATTATGAATCAAAGAATTTCTGACCATCGTCAGTTACAAGACGCTCGGTTCTGGGATATTTAAAAATATCAGGATTACCTGAGTTTTCTGTCAGATAATCAGCAAATCTCGCTGCATACCATTTTGCCATTCCGAGGTTATGCATGAGGTAATGTCCGCAGTTTTCCGGTGTAGTTCCGGGAACGTCCTGCGCATCCGCCGCAAAGCGGAAGGCTCTGACTAAAAGGTCATATATTTCCTCGGGACTGCGGTTACCCTTGAGAATGAGATAAAAACCGGTCAGACATCCCATGGGTCCCCAGTAGATTATTTCGTCCTGCCATTCAGGATCATTCCTGAGAAAGGTTGCAATTATATGCTCTAGAGAATGCATCGCAGCAACATCCACTGCCGGTTCTCTGTTAGGTTTTGTAAGCCTGATGTCATAAGTGGTTATCACGCCATCGCCGACCTTATCAACACGGCTGGTAAATATACCGGGAACGATAGCTGTATGATCCACAGAAAAGCTTGGTATCAGATCCATATTCATATCTCCTCCATAAATAAATATATACACAATTATAATACTTTCTTATACATATTTCAAATAGTTTTAATCTATATTCAGCTATAGCCGCCAGCGCCAGCGCCAGCGTGACGCTGGACCCTTGATTCACGGCTTAGTCAGCCTGATAAAGTTTTTTCGGGCACCGCCATACTTATTCAGCCTGAACTGCAACAGAATAAAATTCAAATTCCTATTGCCAATTTTTACACTTATGATATAGCCGGCGTGCCGCCGGGGTCAATTTTGCGGGGGTCGCTGCGCTCTTGCCCACAAGCCGATAATTTCGAAGTCGCGGTTCAGGTTATCTCCTGACAAAAACTTTTATGATGGCTGACTCAGGTTCTTTTCTATATTTTGTTTTGCCAATTATTATTATACAATTAGAGCTATAGCCAGCGTGACGCATCCTGAGAAAGTGCTCTTGAGGTGCTGTACCCCTTGATAAATAGCCGGAGAAATAAAAACAAATTATTTAAGCGGGGAGTTTGAGTATAGTTTAGTTTCTGAATCAGAAAATTAAAAAAAATAGAATTTTTTTAAAAATATATGCCCCTGAACACAGATATGAGTTGTTATTAATAGTGAAAGTACTTGAGAGGGCAGCAAAAGCCCCCTGATGATTCATCAAAAAAACTTGCAAAGTCAGAAAAAAGCGAAATAATTGAAACGGCGGTGAAAATCATGGAAATCCAGAAGCTTGCAGAAAAACTTATAAAAGGTGATGAAAACGCCTTGGAGGAAATAGTCGATCGTTTTACACCGCTGGTGTCAACTATCGTATTCAACCTGGCAAACGGTTCCTTGAATACAACAGATATGGAAGAGATCGTTTCTGACACCTTCATTTCTCTCTGGTATAACAGGGAGAAGGTACAGCCCGATAAGCTCAAAGGTTATATCTGCTGCATTGCAAAGAACAAGGCAAAGAATAAACTGAAGGCTGCATTCCGTCACCAGGTAACTAATATAGAAGAGATGGATTTTGAGGATGGACTTGTGGTATCGGACGAGATCGAAAACAAGGTCATAACCGAGGTTCTCAGTGAAGCACTCGATATCATCGGAGAACCTGACCGGGAGATACTCATACGTCATTACTACTACTACCAGTCCTCGACCGAAATATCAGAGAAAATGGGAATGAAGAGCGAAACAGTTAAATCCAGAATAAAAAGAGCCAGAGCGAAGCTGAAAGCAATTCTGACAGAAAGAGGGTATTCAAGATGAAAAAGACATTTGTATTTGATAAGAGCGAAAACGATATTCTTGATATTGATGAAAGCACAGTAAATAAGGAAACAGGCATTAATGCCGCAAGAGTAAAGGAGTCAGTTATGAAAGAGATAAAAAGCGGAAAGAAAGCAAAGAAGTTCTCAGCAAAGAAGATCTTTTCAATAGTCGCTGTCGCAGCAGCAATTACAGCAGCAGCAACAGTTACTGTCCAGGCAGCAACAGGCGTATTCAATCCTGCATTTGGCGAGATATTCTCCGGACAGCCGGCAAACGGTGTTTTCCCCGGCTCTGACATCTCTGTAAAAAGCGATACACTTGATATCGAATTCGTAGGTGTTACAGGCGATGAAACAAATATGTTCTCGGTCTATAATATTACCAGGAAGGATGGAAGCAATTTTGTAGATACCACTGATAATTATTGCTTCCTCGGTACAAATGCACAGATGGATGTGTCAGAGAGCGCATTCAAAAAGCTCAAGCTTATGATGGACGGCGGCCGTGGAGTGGGTGACGGTGTAACCTATGAATTTGTTGATGCAAAAACGATCCGTGCAATGGCAGTGTTCTCAGATACAGCAGGCTGCATAAAGGGCGAAAGACTTACAGTTACCGACACTGAAACCAGCTTCTATCATATTGACGAGGTGCTTTATAGCGACAAGTCAAATACATTCCTGGGCTGCAATGCTTACATGGAGAAAAATGATGCTCTGATAAAGGAGAAGGAAGCTTCATTCAATGAAAATCAGTACATTATTCCGATCCTTGATAAAGACGGAACCAGCAAGCTTGCTGTTACAACAGTTACTACTATCCCATTTGAATATGAGCTTGGAGCAAAGCTGAACTATAAGACAACTGAAAAGACCTTCTCTGAGGCAGAGGGCAAAACCTTCAGATCAAGGAATACCGATTGGACAATAAAGAATGTCAAGGCAGGATCTTTCACACTTACAATTGAGGCTCAGACAGATAAGGATCACACATATGACGGCTTTGACATGAGTAATCAGGAAAACTGGACTGATGAGCAGCTCCATGAATACCTTAATATCGATAATAGCATCAATGCAGAGATCACACTCAAGGACGGAACAAAAATCAGCGCTACAGGAACCTCAGGCGGAAGTAATGAACCGGACGGAACAAGCGTGTCAACATGGAGCTTATCATACTATAATGAAGAAAGTGCAGCAAAGCTGTATGCGCTTGATGCAAACGATATAGTATCTATCAGCTGCTGCGGCACAGAGCTTCTCGGATAAACAGTGTAATTACCGAACAGAATTTAATAATGCTTCAGAACAGGTATCGGCTTGCTGTGGATTTTGTACCCACAGCAAGCCGGAATTTTTTGTTCATGCTTTTTGCTTGCTGAAGTATTTAAGGAATACTGTTCATTTATCTCCTATGCTTTCAAAAAACATTCTTCTGCTCCTTTCCATGGCAGCACAAATATTGTGCCATACAGCATTGCAGTCGTCATGCGCACGCCTGCTGTCTGAACAAAATTATAGCTGAAAAATTTAACCTGCTGTGTCAAAAAATGTAATATTGGGTTCTTCATACCTGATGCATCTGTTTTTTGACTATAAGGCTGAGTCATTAAATGCTGCACTCTGAGCATATAATCATAATGGTGATACAGGTCAGTATACTGTTTTTCGGTAATTAAACATTGATGCAGCTTTACTGATTATTTATGGGGGAGAATATGGAAGAAAAGGTGTCAGAGATGAATATATCTGCCGGAGATATAAAAAACGGTGAAAAAAAGAAAAAGCGTACTGCAAAAAGCTATGCGCTGTCATTGCTCTGCAAATTGACCGTATCTTTGCTGCTTATATTTATTATTTTCAGGTTTGTTGTGGGCGTTAATGTCTGTCACGATAACTATTCCTACCCCATGCTTAAGGACGGTGATCTCTGTCTGAGCCTGCGTTTGTACTCACCTGCTGCGGGAGATCTGATAGTATACTGCCATGAAGGAAATACCCGTTTCGGAAGGATCGCAGCTGTGGAAGGTGACAGTGTGGATATTTCCGGTGAGTGTCTGACTGTCAATGGGAATGTGCTTAACATGAATACAGTTTATCCCACAACAAAAACAGGTGCGGTTATATCCTTTCCATACAGAGTTCCGGAAAACTGTATTTTTGTTCTGAATGATAACCGTGAAAAACCTGATGACAGCCGTATCTATGGCGGCATACCGCTCAGAGAGGTTCAGGGAAGTGTGATTCTTCTGATGCGTAGACGAGGAATATAACGTATCTTTGCTGAATATAATTAATGATGTGGGTCAGAAATACTGTTCAGGAGGAGAAAGCTATGATGAAAAACAGATTTCCAGTAATACTTATACCGGCAGCATTTATTATAACTGCCTTTGCAGGAATGTCCCTGACGGCAGACGCTGCCGGAGCATATACCCCGGTAAGCGGCGGCAATACGGCACTTGATAAATACCTTGTGATGGACGAGGGTGCAAACGTACCGGATGTTTCTTTTGAGTATACGATCTCGTCAGGTCAGGCGCAGAGCTTCAATGAGCAGGACAAAACTATTGAAGTCATTGCAGGTCCGTCACCGGAAAAGATCGTATTCACCGGTAACAGCGTTTCGGACGAAATAAAAACCGACTGTAAATTTGAGATCGGTTTTGCTCCCGGCGACAGTACAAAAACACAGGAACAGAAGGATGCTTCTGATTATGTGAAGAATCTTGATCCCGGTGAAAAATATGCGAAAAAAACAGTTGATATCGACCTGAACGGCATAAGCTTTGACGAGCCGGGCATCTACCGCTATATCATAACAGAAACACAGGGCAGCGCTCAGGGCATCACATATGATGCAGAAAACACAAGGGTGCTTGATGTTTATGTCACTGATAATACAGATGAAAGCGGTGTTTCAGGATTAAAGATCAGCGGATATGTTCTCCATTCCTCACCATCTGCGGTTACGATTGATGAAATACAGTACGGCTCTGACGGTCAGGTTATTTCAGCTTCATCTTCTCAGGAACCGGGCACGGAAGGCTCTGACTATAAATCTCAGGGCTTTACAAATGAATATACATCATATGACCTGACCTTCAGCAAGGACGTAAGCGGCAACCAGGCATCAAGAGATAAGTATTTCAGATTTGACCTTGAGATCACCGGCGCTGTACCCGGAACAGTATATGCGGTTTCCTATGCTGACGACAATAACGAGCATACAACAGACGGCAGTGCAGATGTATCCATCAGCAAAGCCCCTAACAGTGCGACAACGGTTATTGATAATGATATTATCCAGCCTTCTGAAATTACAGCCGATGCTGACGGTAAAGTACGTCAGAGCTTCTATCTCCAGCACGGTCAGTATATAACCGTAAGGGGGCTTTCTCAGGGAACAAAATATTCCATCAAGGATGTAAAGGAAGATTATGCTGCGTCATATACAACGAATGATATGGATGATACCACTGTTTCAAAGCTGGATTTTGCTTCTGACAGATCAGGTATAGATCAGGATGTCAGCGTCGGCTTTGTCAATACAAGAAACGGCATTATCCCCACCGGTGTCATACTTACTGTTGCACCCTTTGCCGTGATCGGTGCAGCACTGATCGCCGGAATAGTCTTTCTTATCGTTAAAAACAGAAAAAGAAGGTCGGAGGAAGAGTAATATTTGTTAAGGCTCTTTAAAGAACTGAATATCTGGTATGAGCGTCTTGTGATGCTCATACTGGGTTTATTTCTGCTTATCATATTATGGTGTTTTTATGACAGCTGGTATGTATACAGTCATGTCACCGACGACAGTGTTATGAGATATAAGCCCGGAGTCTCCGATACTACAAAGGAGGCTCCGGCACTGTCAGAGGATATGGCAGGATGGCTGACAATTGATGATACCGGTATTGATTACCCCGTTATGCATTATAAGGATAATATAAAATATCTGAATACCGATCCATTCGGCAGATATTCACTCGGCGGAAGTATTTTTCTTGACTATCGCAATGACCCGTGCTTTACGGATGATTATTCCCTCATATACGGTCATCATATGGAATACGGAAGGATGTTCGGTGCACTTGATAATTATCTTGACGAAGCATATATGAGGGAGCACAGCGGAGGAACACTGTTTATCAGAAAAGATGGTGAAAAAAGCAAACATATAAAAATATTTGCAGCTTTGCAGACAAGCGCTGATGAAAAAACTGTATTTAACCCGGGGGAGGGAGATATCCGCCGGTATATCCGCAGTCATGCAGCAGTACAGATATCCGAACCTGACGGAGCGATTGTGGGACTGTCCACCTGTACTGGGAGAGATGATGACACAAGAACAGTTGTGTTTGCCAGAATAATAAAAACGTAAAGTTTAGGTCCAGCCTTTTCCAAAGGCTGGTGGGGGTCCAGGGGGCAAAGCCCCTGGTCGCCGACCGCAGTCGGAGAAATCTCCATTTGAAGGGAGTGAGCTATTGTAAAAGCTGTAAGAAGGCTTTGCCTGATTCTGATAAATATATGCCTGAGCTTTGGCTTTTTTGTTCAGGTGTCAGCAAGTGAATATAAGACTGTATACGCAGAGATCCCGGTTTCATGCTATAGTGTTCCGGGAAAAAATGACCATATTTATGAGATAATTCTCGAGGCGGCGGGTACGGCTTGTCCGGAATCCGGAAAAATGCAGCTCAGACTCAGGGGTTCAGAGACAGAAAGCTTTTTTATCCCTGTAAATGAACCCGGAACATATATATACAAGGTATATGAAAAACAGGGCAGTGATAATAATATAACATACGATACAAGGGTTTATACCGTAAAGCTATGTGCAGTAAACAGCGGAGAAAACGGTCTGAGCTGTTCTGTCATTGCTTTTTCTGAGGACAAAATGGAAAAGCAGGATAAGCTTGAATTCAGCGACAGGATCGTTACTTGTACATCATATGAGACATCCGCTCCGGATGAAAGCTCACATATTGCGAAAAATGATATAAAGCTTATGTATACTGGAGATAATACGATGTTTCTTATGCCTGCCGCATTGTTCTGTGCCTCGGGAATGATGGTAATATCGCTGCTGTGCATAAAACGCCGCAAGGTAAAAAAGGGGGATGAGCAATATGGTAAAAAATAATATCAGAGTCCGTTTTGCTGTATTGTCTCTGTTTATCATAATAAGTCTTTTTTCTGACTGCTTCACTACCTTTGCATCAGAGATAAGGTTTTCCTCTGACCTGGGAGAATTCCTTACAGGCTGGAGACTTACTGCCGGAGATAATACCTACGATCAGGATACTCCCGGCGATAAGGCGATCGAATATAAAAAGGGTGTTCTGTACAATCTTGAGCTGTTCTTTGAGGAAAGAAATGATCTGCAGCTTGAGACAGACAGCAGACCGCTGACTTTTCCTATGCCCGCCGGGTTCAGGATTAGCGATGATTTTTCTATGATGATGAATGTGGATCTCGGAAAATGGGGGACGCTTGCAAACAATCCGGTGACCTATGATAAGGAAAATAATCAGCTGATACTGAGATGGAATACATCAGATACGGTGCATATGACGAAATTCAGGGATTCATCCTCGGCAGTGATACATATCACTCTCAGCGGATATCCCGGAGGAAATGAAAATGAAGTATTTTCTATCGGCGGAAAAACTTATTCACTCAGAGCTGAGGATAAACACAATGCAAGCGTTACCAAGGACGGCAGCTATGATCCTGTCAGCAAATGTATCACCTACCGCATTGAGGTCAGCTCAGAGGGGACTACATCGGAGCTGACCCTGACAGATACTCCGGGAACAGCTCTCAGCTATAACGGTGATATCCGCTTTGAAAGCAGCAGCTCGGTCAATACTGCAAAAACGACCCCGGTCATCACACAAAAAACAGGCAATACCTTTTCAGTCAATATACCGTCCATGAATGATAAGGACAGGCTTGTTTTTACCTATTCAGCGGCGGTCGATCCGGACAAAATAGCACACAGCGGCAATGCATCCTTTGAAGAAACAGGAAATACAGCCCGTATCTTCGGCGACTCCTATACAGCCGATAATACAGCCACTCATTATGAAAGTGCTGTTGAGTTTTCTGATCTTGTCAAGAACAGCACTGCCTCAGAGACAGAATACAGAAACGGCATCCCCTATTATAATATAGACTGGCAGATTGTTACGAATAAGGATCAGATCTATTCTCTTTCCGGAACTGATATCACAGATAAGATAGATGAAAGCGTGCAGGATATTTCTGCATATTACGGAGAGGGTGTGGAAATACTCTGCCTTTGCGGAAACAGCCTTGAGGAAAGCAGGTTCATCACATGGGATGAGCTTGGCATAGACCCGGGAACTGATAAAGGCTGGACATATCATATCCCTGAGAGCGACCCGACCTATAAATATATTCTTAATTACCGCACAACAGTAAATATGGATAACAAAACAAGCTCTGTTGTCGTCAGGAATACAGCGGCAGGCAAGGGCGGTATTGACAGTGCGTATGAGGTATTGAATCCTGTGGGAAATGATCTGGGTATCACCAAAACAGCCGCACTTCTCAGCCCGGACAGCGTCACGTGGGAGATGAAGATACATCTCAGCGGCAATGCATTTGAGCGAAGCAAACTTGTGCTGACCGAGCATCAGAACAGTCAGACAAAAAACGGCAGCGTCACATGGAGAGACGATTATCTTCCCTATAAATGGCTGGACCCGGACGGCAATGGGAACGTTTTGTGCAAGGAAATACTTGATACTATTGAAATATCGGGACTTTATGAAAATGAGACCTTTGTTCTGAATTACGGAAACCTCAGCAATGATAAAACCCAGCCGGACAGACACGAAGCCGGCAGCATGAGAAAGCTTACTGCCGCAGACAGCTGGCACAGCGATAAATGGAATCCGGAAAAGCTGTCTGTTGAATTTTTCAGGAACATGGAAATGACGCAGGGAGGACTGAACCGACCGCCGGAGGGCACAGGGGAACGTACTATTACAGTAAGACTCAGAACAAAATTTCCGGAGGAATGGGCGCAGTATGCCAGACAGCAGAATATAAGAAGATTTGATAACAATACATGGTATTATGAGCATCTTAACTGGGCGGATATAGACGGTGCATATGATGTTGCGAAGATAGCGCCGTATCCTGTGGGTGTATACAAGAGAGTTCTGAGGGATGCCTCATCCGCTTCTTCTGCAAATATAAATATGGTCAGAAACGGTCATATCTATCCGGTGTATTATTATCAGGTGCTGGTAAGCGGAGTTGATTCAGATACACCCCTTGTAATAGATGATATGTTCGATACAAGTGTGTTTGAGCTGTATAAGCCCCATGAGGACGCACAGATATCGGAAAGCGATTATTATAATGACGGAAAGCCCCATTCATGGGATAACTGGTATTATACAAAATACGGAGGGATATCGGAATATGACTGGCTCAAGCATGAGCTTGGCACCTGTCAGACGGTGAATGAAAACAAAGATCAGTATCTGACAGAGGAGGAAACAGACTTCGGCGCCCGCTTCACCATGGAGCAGATACCAAAGGATAAGGATAATAATTATTATAAATTCTACGGCGTTGAATACTGGCTGACGCCGAAGAATGAAGAAGCACTGAAAAAAATCGAAAGCATGGCAGCTTCTTCTGAAACAGGCGAAGCAGTTTTTACCAATACTGCAAGCTGCCGGGGAGAAACAGCAACAGCAAGGGTCGCTCTGAAAAGCAGGAATGATTTTACTCCTGTGGATAAAACCTCTGAGCAGTTTGTGGAATACACCGATCATACACGCTCAGGGACAGATCAGCTTATCCCCGGAAAGGATATAAGCAGATATGTCATCAGATACAGAGTGGATATCAATAAAGAGAAGGCTGAGCTGAACAGCGGAAATGATTATGTTGCAGAGGACAGCTACTGCTCAGGGCTATCTGTGGATTATCAGACAATAAGCATAAGAACAGAGCCTGAAAACAAAAGGGTCTCATATGACTTTTCAGGAAATACCGGGCGGTTTACAGTACCTGACAGGACTCATGTGATAATTGAATATGACGCCACTGTAACGGCGTCCGGAGACAGCAGCCTTGTTACTGCGGAAAATACTGTCACAATGCTGGGCTTCAGTAAAACCAGAACTGATGATGTGATCTATTCAGGTTCAGCAGGCTCGTATGCTGCGAATCCTTCCATATTCATCAAGAAGTATGAGCGTGGTCATATGGAATCGGGTCTGAACGGCGCTGTGTTTCAGCTTTTCAGATATAAAAGCGGAGCGTCAGGCAATACCATAGACGACTGGGAGCCGATGGTCTATGCAGACAAATATTCACCAAGCGGCAGCGAAAGCATTGATAACCCGAATAAGGGCAAAATAATCACCTTTACAACAGGTAATCTGACGATAGAGGGTAAAAACTATGGTGACGGCTATGCGGATGTGGAGCTGACAAATACAGTTCACGGTCTGAACCTTGAATATGATACGGTCTACGGACTGAGAGAAATAAAAACCCCTGTGCGTGAGTCTGAAAACGGAAAAATCATAAATTACAGTTCTCCTCATAACGCTGATTTCTACTGCTATAAATTCACTCTTGCCAAAAATCCCTCGGATGTGGATTACAGCAATTATATCTATCATCCGGACGATATTCTGACTGTCAAAAATGATGCTGAAAGCACAGGCATACGAATAAATAAAATAATAGACGGTAATTGTCAGCTGTCAGATGAGGAAAAAAACAAACTCAGCTTCCAGCTTTATTATGAGCAGTCAGCCGGAGGTATAAAAAAATATATGCCAGTAATGACTACCGTGAGAAAAAACGGAGCCGACGTAAGCATTGTTGACCCGGCTTTTGCGAATATCAGCTATTCTGATATTGCGGCATCAGAAAACGGATACAGCATAGAGGGCATCAGACTATCTCCGGGAGAAGAAAAAGGGCGATTTCTTCTTGTGGAAAGAGGAAACGAAGATATCCTGAGCCTTCACCCGGACTGGAGCTGGAGCGGAAGCTTTCAGTGGAATAACGGCAGAACTGCCGCTTTCGACAGATCAGAGATTACGGTATTTGACGAAAACGGTGATTCTCCGGAAAAGGTCCATGGTATAGAATTTGAGATCACCGCAGACGATATCAGGGAAAACGATCAGAAAACTATTACACTCAAAAACAAATATACCAGAGAAACGGTGACGCTTTCCGCTGATAAGAAATGGATAAGTCCCTCCGGATCAGCTATCGGCTGGCCTTCTGGCAGAAAAGTGGTGCTGGAGCTTGGAAAAATCGTAAACGGTCAGTTTGTAAGGCTTGATGATATTCCTCCGGTGGAGCTTGATAATAAAGCAGACCAAAGCGGAGAGGACAGCCCCGGCACAGCGGTATTCCATGATCTTCCGGTATATGCCGAAGGAACAAGGGCTCAGCCGGTTAAATATGCTGTCAGGGAAATAAACGGGAATCAAGGATATGACGTTGTCTATCCGGCGGAGAACAGGCAATATGCTGTTTTCGGAGAAGAAAGCTCTGTTGTTATAAAAAATAAGGTCAGGGCAGTCAGCGTTACTGTCAACAAAAAATGGGATGTACCCGGAAAAAACACTGCCCCGGAGGGTGCGTCGGCTCTAATGAGGCTTTATTCATATACAGGTGCTGATCCTTCGGCTGCTGTATGGGTAAGTAATGTAAACGATATACTTCTTGACGGTACGGCAGACCAGAACGGTGAAGAAAGTCCATGGACGGCTGTTTTCAGTGATCTGCCTGAATATGACGGCAGCGGAGCAAAGCTGACATATATTGTAAAGGAGCAGCAGTGCAGTCCGGCAGGCTACAGCTCAGTTCAGGATCATGCCGCCGATCACGGTACTATCACAAACAGCCCATCAGTCACAAGCTTTTCTGTTACTAAAAAATGGCAGGGAACTGAAAATGCTTCATGGCCCGGGGAAACAGAGATAAGCTTTATTCTGAAACGAAAAACCAGACAGGGTACAGCAGACGATTCATTTTATGCAGAATACATTTTAAAAAGGGATTCTGTAAAAGCGGTAAGTGAAAAAGGCGCCAACAGCCCAGGAACATCTCCTGAAATAAGCTGGGACGGCTCTGAGCTGAAAATATCAGGTCTTGAGAAAGCATCCTCCGCAGGAGAGGACTGGCTGTATTATATCGCAGAAAAAACTTCCGGAGGCTATGATATAGTTTACAGAAACAGATACGGCTATAAGCTTGACGGCATGACATATTCCAGCGGCAGCGTTACAAATATAA
The DNA here is from genome assembly GCA_902764235.1 of uncultured Ruminococcus sp. Classification (GTDB taxonomy): domain Bacteria; phylum Bacillota; class Clostridia; order Oscillospirales; family Acutalibacteraceae; genus UBA1213. The sequence continues at coordinate 4,385 of CACWVH010000024.1, read as the reverse complement.
AGGCCGTGCGTGATCTGACTGTAATGAAAAAGGTAAGCGGAAGCTCAGGCAGTAAATCTGAGGAATTTGAATTTGAGATAAAGCTTTCACAAAGTGATGATAATACACCCTTTACGGAAAGCCTGAGCTTTGAAAAAAAGCTTCCGGATGGAACAGCTTCCGAGGGTACGCTCAGCTTAGATGAGTACGGCACAGGAAGGTTCAGGCTGAGCCATAATGAGTCGATCACAATAAAGAATATAAGAGCAGATTTGAATTATATTATTGAGGAAACCGGGAAACAGAACGGCTATACAACATCAGTAAGTGCAGACGCTTCATCTCCGCTTCAGAGAAGAAGCATATCGGGCAGGTTGACAGAGGATACAGTGATTACTTTTGAAAACAACAGGGAAGGTTTTGTACCGACAAATGCGGATATATTTTTTCCGTGTCTGCCATGGGCGATCACTTCTGGAATAATATTGTGTCTGATGTGTTACTGCTGTTTCAGAGTGAGAAAAAAACGTAGCTTATAAAGTAAGGTAAGAATAAAGGTCAGAATCATACAGCAGATTATTTATCCCCGGCAGAGCAGCACCAAAGCAGTGACAGTACTCTGCCCGGGATGTCTGATATTCTGTCTTACGGTAATAGTTACTGAAAGGTAACTATGTAATAAAAAGGTGCGTACTTGAAATAATCTGTTAAAATCCTTATAATAAGATTAGATCATAAAATTCTGAAGGAGGCTGACAAGATTATGACAAATAATGCTCTTGCACAGGATCAGAGACTTGACCGTCTGGTCGAAGGCTTCAAAAAAGACTCTGTCGGATATAAGGAGCTACCGGTGCCTGAGGACAGGGAGTCAAAAAAGCGGATACTTCGTTCACTTATGAATATACGTATGCCGGGAAAGCTTGCAAGGGAACTGCTTGAGCTTCAGGATGAGTACCTGACGGAAAGAAAAAATGAAAAGGGTATTGTCAGAATTTCCGGAATACCGGTGATCCGGGATGGTATCTCAATATGGCAGGGGGATATAACAAGGCTTGAAGCCGACGCTGTTGTCAATGCTGCAAATTCAATGATGCTCGGCTGCTTTGTACCCATGCATACCTGCATTGACAACTGCATACATACCTTTGCAGGGGTCCAGCTCAGGGCAGAATGTGCCGTAAAAATGGAGCAGCTCAGAAGGCAGTACGGCAGCGATTACGAACAGCCGACAGCAGTGCCGATGCTGACCGATGCATATAACCTTCCGGCGAAAAAGGTCATACATATAGTAGGTCCGATAGTACAGGACAGACTGACTATCAGGCATGAACAGGAGCTTGCACTATGCTATCAGAGAAGTCTTGATATGTGTGTGCAGAACGGTCTGAAAAGTATAGCCTTCTGCTGCATTTCAACGGGAGTGTTCAATTTCCCGAATGAAAGAGCAGCACAGATCGCTGTCAGAACAGTAACAGACTGGCATGAAGAACATCCGGGACAGATCGACAGGGTGATATTCAATGTTTTCAAGGAGGAGGACAGGATATATTATGAAAAGCTATTACGGAAATAATAACGGCTATCAGGAAACGATAAGAAGCGGACTTGATGCTCTGCGAAAATCAGATATGAAAATTTCCTCAGGGCAGGGAACAAGAGAGCAGAAAAAACAGGCTCTGAAAGCTGCACTGGAAGAGGCAGACGCTGTTGTGATCGGTGCAGGAGCAGGTTTTTCCACTGCCGCAGGCTTTACATATTCAGGTGAAAGATTTGAAAAATACTTCTCTGATTTCGGGAAAAAATACGGCTTTAAGGATATGTATTCAGGAGGCTTCTATCCATATTCCACAAAGGAAGAATTCTGGTGCTACTGGGCAAGATATATCTATATAAACAGATATCTGGATCCGCCCGGAGATGTTTACGATCAGCTGTACAGACTTGTGAAGGATAAGGATTATTTTGTCATAACGACAAATGTGGATCACTGCTTTCAGAAGGCAGGCTTTGATAAGAAAAGGCTGTTCTATACACAGGGTGATTACGGTCTTTTTCAGAGTGTGAATCCGGAAATATGTCAGACCTTTGATAACGAGCAGTGGGTACTGAAAGCAATTGAAGCTCAGGGCTTTGTCAGAAATGCTGACGGGATATACGAACCTCCCATTGACAAAGAGCTGCTTATGAAAATTCCGACAGAGCTTTTGCCTGTTTGTCCGATCGACGGCAGCGAAATGACAATGAATCTGCGTTCTGATGACAGCTTTGTTGAAGATGAGGGCTGGCACAGGGCTTCGTGTGCATATTATGATTTTCTCCGCAGGCATGAGAGGCTGAATATTCTGTTTCTGGAGATCGGAGTCGGCTCCAATACGCCGGTGATAATAAAATATCCTTTCTGGCAGATGACAAAGGATTTCCCTGATGCGAAATATGCCTGCCTTAATTACAATGAAGCATATTGCCCTGAACAGATAAAAGACCGTTCAGTATGTATTGACGGTGACAGTGCAGAGGTACTGAGATCACTTTAAAAAAGTCAGAAAGGCTCCGTAAACTGTTTATCACAGCAGCTTGCGGAGCTTTGTTACTCTGATTCAGGAATTTAAGTGTATATAGAATTATTGTTTTTGCACACATTTGGGAATATGGCATAATAGAAAAACACATTCCGTGATTCATAAAAGTATGTGTATGAAGAAAGTTTTTAAAGACAGAATTGACACATACGGCACTCCGCCGCCGGTTGACAAGGGGGAGTGAATGTGTTATCATCGTATTGCGATTGAATGTGTCGGATGTTGTGAAATATTTCCGGGAGTTTTAAGGAAACTATAATTATCCGACATGAAAGCATAATATAGAAGAAATCAGAACCACGGGCTTTAAGCAGAAGTTCTGAACACAGAGCAGAACTTCTGTGCGTCGATAGCACTTCGCAACACAGGAGTCACTCCGGCTGGGATGGTATTGCAGATCGCTTTGTCAGGATGTCCGGATAAAACGGACAGAGAGTATTTTTATGATACTGATTAGTCCAGGTTTTATTACACCGGGTGTATAATTATTGATTGAACTGAATGGAGTGGAAGAAAATGGAAATAGAGACCCGGAATTGTCCCGGCTGCGGTGCACCGGTCAGTATTCCTAAGGGAGTAAAAATATATTGCTGCGAATATTGCGGCAGTGAAATCAGTGCTGATGATTTATTATTTGAAGAAGAAAAGGAACAGATACGTCTCCAGATGGAGCGTGATAAGGCGAAAGCATATAAGGACAGGCTCGAGTGGGAAAACAGGGAGTATAAGAAAGAACAAAGAAGGAACAGGAAAAGAGACCGGCGAAATTCAAGAACAATCAGCTGTGTTGGTTGTTTTGTGGTTTTGCTTGTGCCGCTGATCTTTATCTCAGTGATCGCTTACAAAACGATCATTGATAATCCTGATATAGATATATTTGAGCAGTCATTTTTTGAAAGCTCACAGGCTGCGCCTGAGGTGATTACTGACCTTGATAAAATACCTAAGGTCACTCTTGACAAGATCAACAGAACCAGTGCAAAGAAAAGCGACAGAAATCACATATCTCTGTATTCAGGATGGTATGTAGCAGAAAAGGCAGTACCCTTCGGTGATTACCTTGTAAGCTATGATGACGGCTCGGGCAATTATCTTATATCAGTAATGAAAACTACATATAAGAACGATAAAGAAAATCTGGAGCAAAGCGTTTATACCGCATATTATACAAACGATATCTGCCTGAAGGATGACGGGACCACAGTCCAGAGTCATCCGGAAAAACTTACTGAATACTGTAAGGATCTTTCTGGTTCATTGTATCTGAATGATAGTAATGAAATAGTTATGAGTCTTGTAAGCGGTTGGGAAAGTCTTAAAGAACTGTATGCAGACTGTATTGACAGTGATGAAAAGAAATATCATATTTCATATACAAAAAGTATGTATATCCCCGGAAAATCAAAATCTCTGAGCAAGACTGCTGATTATGTTCCTTCAATCGGTGTTGAGGTTGACGAGGGACAAAGCGAGGAGATGGATTACGAGGAAAAAACACAGAAAGAGGAATAAGATACAATAGCAATAAAAAAAGTATCAAAAAGGAGAGATCATTATGCCGCAGGATCCGATCATACTGCTTTCATATGTCAACACAAAGCTCAGGGATGATTTTCCGTCTCTTGAAGAGCTGTGCAAAAGTGAGGGTGTCGATAAGACAAAAATTATAGAAACGCTCTCATCCGTTGGTTATGAGTATAATGAAGGTCTGAATAAATTTATATGATACTAATATTCAATAAAACGTATAAGTTTTAAAGCTTGCTGCCTTGCGGCAGCAAGGCAGCTTCATTCATGTCTGCAACAAAAGGGACGCCCTCTTTC
>CACWVH010000023.1 GCA_902764235.1 uncultured Ruminococcus sp. | reverse complement strand
TGCGGAGCGCGACCAAAGGCTCTGCCTTTGGAAACCGCAAGCCTTTGAAAAGGCTTGAGCGAAACTTTAAATTTTTAGCGTTTAATTGAATATTAGTATGATACGCAGGATGTGTTTCTGTGCTTTATCGGATATGGATAAAAAGGCTCACCGCATGGTGTTATGATAACACCTGATGCGGTGAGCCGTATCTTTTATTTCGTAATGAAAACGGTATCAAAGAATGTAAGCGACATAAGACAGTAAATAACGGTTACTGATATTATCACAGAGATACCGCAAAGTCTTGCAGTATGAGTTTTACTGTTTGAGGAGGACAGCATATTCATAACAAGCCGTCCCACAAAATATGCCCCGACTACGATAACGGGTACTGCATATCTGATATTTTCCGTGCAGACCTGGGGAAATTTTATACAGAAGATAAAGTATGAAGCAAGTATCACTACATACAGTAGTCCTATGAACAGCTTGTGGATAAAGCTGAGCTTTTTATCCCTGATAAATGAATATATCATTGAAGCAAAGCCGACAAGTCCCAGAATAACAGCAGACCAGAAAAGGATATTATCAATGCCTGCCACAGAAGGATAGAAAGACTTGGTAAAGGTCTCATCAAAAACAGAGGTCTTGAACAATGCGATAAGCGGATTGTATTCATTATATGCTCCGCCGTATTGTGTGAACTGATCTCCGATATCTCTGAACTGAGAGGGGTTGAAATCAAACAGACGCTGTAAAACCGGGATATCTCCCACATACTGTCCCGATCTTTCCGAAAGCTCCCAGATATAGGTGATAGGAACCTCATGCGTTATGTAATTCCTGACTCCCCACCAGAGACCGAGGGGTGCACATACAGTGATAAAAGCTGCAAACTGCGTGAGATATTTTTTCCAGCTTTTGATTTCCTTGAAGAATACATAAATAAATACAGCTGCAATAGCAGGTGCCACCATCCAGCCTGAAAGCTTTGCCATCATCGCACAGCCTACACTGACAGCAATGCACATTATCCTGCCGAAGCTGCGGCTTTTGTACCAGTAAAGTGTATTCAGCACAGCCGCCAGCATTAATGTCAGGCAGAGCATATCATTGTTGATGCTTCCGGACATTATAATAAAAGTGGGGCAGAAGGCAGTAATTGCAAAGGCAATAACAAGTCCCTTGCCTTCGAGACCGAGCTGTCTGAATATCTTGTAGGAGATTATCATACAGCAGCAGGAATAAAACATTGTAAGAACCTGAATGTTTTCCCAGAGATTGTCAGCGCTTATCCCGATGCCGTTCTGAAATTTCACCCACATTGCGGAAATAATATGATGAAGCGGAGGATGATAGAACTGATTGACAGTACGCACATCAATATCGGGCAGGGCATTGTGAAAAACAAGATAGCCTATATATCCGAGATGCCCCTTCATTTCCTTCAGGGAATAAACATCATGCTGCTTTATCTTGATACTTATAACCATGATATAAGCGAGCCTGAAAATAACAGCTGCGATAAATATCAGCAGGATAGTTTTTTGTGTATCTATTTTTCTTGATGCAATGAAGTAACCGGCGGCTGCCGCAATAAAGGCAAGTCCGGCATTGAGAACTACAAGCCCCGGTGAAGACGCACAGCTGAGCATATAGCCGAATAATGCCGAAAGCACAGCTGAAATGATAATAAGGCATATCCGCATTGATTTTCTGCTTTTCTCAGCCGTATTTTCAGAAATATAAATTGAAAAAACTGAACAGATGCAGAATAGAATCATACCCGAGATCAAAGGGGCAAGGGGAGTGAGCTTTTCTCCGGTCAGCGGTAAGCAGGCAAAGCAGATAAAAGCCGCAGTGATAAACGGATGACCTTTCATCATTGAGAGAAATGAACTGATAGTCTTTTTATTCAGAATTTTTATCATATATTATAAACACCCTCTTTTTTGTGGAATTAATAAACTGCTGTTTTCTCAGCTTATGACTTTGTTTCATGGTATTCCTTTTCGGTGTTTACATTCCAGATATCATGCTTGTCAGTCCTGCCGTCCTTTATAGCCTCAGCAGCCCGGATAGCGGTGAGCATGGAATGATCCATATTGTTGTAGCGGTGCTGACCGTTTCTTCCGACGCAGTACAGGTTCTCATAGCCGTCAAGACATCTGATAAGCTCATCAATTCTTGAATAGGTGTCAAAATATGCCGGATAAGCCTTTTTGACCTTTTCACGGTGACTGTCCAGGATATCGGTCTTTGTGATAACACCCATTGATTCAAGCTCCTTAGAAGCCAACTCTATACATTCCTCGTCAGTCATATTCCAGAAATCATCGCCCTCAGCACAGAAATATTCAAGACCGATCCACACAGTATTTTCTGCATCCTTTACCATATAAGGCGACCAGTTATTGAAGATCTGGATGCGTCCGAGCTTTACTCCTGTATCCTGAACATATATCCAGCAGTCCGGAACAATGTTTCCGAGAGTTTTTATATTGGTTTCATTTTTAAGATTGAGTTTATTGACAAGCAGTCCCACTGTCACGAAATCACGGTAGGGAAGCCCCTTTGCAATGCTTATCATATCGTCGTCAGGCTTGTCGCCGGTCATTCCGCATACAAGATCCTTTACAGGCATTGAGGAAATAAAGATATCTCCCTCTATGATCTTGTCGCCGCTGTCGGTTGAACACACAACAGAGGTTATTCTTCCGTTTTCGCAGCGTATTTCCCTGACGTCATAACCCCTGAGCAGCCTTGCACCCTTCTGCACGGCGATGTCGGCAGCAGTTTCCCAAAGCTGACCCGGGCCGTACTTAGGATACCAGAACTGTTCGATAAGAGAAGTCTCGACCTCTTTGTTTTTCTTTTTTCCGCCGAAGGCCTTTGAAAACATATCCTTGAGCACAGCCCTGATAGAAAGACCCTTTACACGCTGAGAGCCCCAGTCTGCGGAGATATCTCTCGGATGTCTGCCCCAGAGCTTTTCGGTGTAGCCCTCAAAGAACATACTGTACAGCTTTTTGCCAAAGCGGTTTATATAGAAATTTTCAAGTGAGCTTTCTTCCTTTTTGAACATGGCGGATTTAAGGTAGCTGAAGCCGGAAGCCATTGTTGTACCGAAGCCCATATTTCTGATAGTTGAGGCTGACATTTTGACAGGGTAATCGAAGAATTTTTTCTTGTAATAGATTCTCGATACTCTTGTACGGACAAGCATTACATTGTCGTCCTTTTCGGGATCCGGGCCGCCCGGCTCAAGCGGCTTTTCCCTGCCGAGCATTTTGTCGTCAAAGGAGGGCTGTCCCTGAACCGGCATAAGGTCGCTCCACCATTTCATTACCTCATCGCTTTTTGAAAAAAACCGGTGACCGCCTATATCCATACGGTTTCCCTTATATCTGACGGTCTGTGATATACCGCCGATAACCTGAGATCCCTCAAGAATTGTCACATCATAATCCTTACTATCCTTGAGCAGCTCGATCGCAGCAGTAAGGCCTGCCGGACCTGCACCGATTATTACTATCTTTTTCATCCTATTCTTCTCCTTTATTTCGCAGTGATATGATCCCATTGCATGAAATCACCTACATTATAAATGGTATTACTGCTGTGCATTTTTCTCTGCTTTGTTATAGAGAAAGAATTTTCTCGCAAAGAAATTCCACATATATACGAGAACAACAGCAAGCACCTTGCCGATGATATAATATTTGTCAGTCGGCAGAAGCGAGCCAAAAACTGCATTTTTAACAAGTATCCCCTCGCCGAACATACCCTGAACAGCGAACGGCTCTATAATAAGCTGAGTAAGTCCGAGACCGATAACGCCTATTATACCGAAGGCTATGAAATCCATTGTACGGTTTTTGACCTTGGCTTTTGCAAAAACCCAGAAGGTAGAAATAATATAGTTGACAGCAAGTCCGATGATAAAGCCGAAAACAGCGGCAAGAGATTCCGAAACACCGAAAAGCTCCCGGAAAAAGACAAGCACCGCCATATCAGCAAGTGTAGCTATGCCTCCGACAAAGAGGCTTCTGAAAAACTGGATAAAGGTATTATCTGTATCGCCTATAAAAAGCTCTTTTATTTTCATTATTTTCCTCCGTAAAGTATTGATAAAAACACATATAATATTGTAATACAATTAACATTTTATGTCAATCTGATATTATCATATTTATATGATTAATACTGTTCTTTAAAAGAAAGCAGACTGCTTTCTTTCAAAGGAAAACTCGATTTCCGTTTCATAGCTTGATTGTGCATCTGAAAAAATGCAAAGTCTGTTTTTTAATAAACCTGAATCCGTGAAACTCATTATTGATTGTTCTGAAAAAACCTGAGAGACGGCGGCAGGCGTGCGCAGCACGCCTGCCGCCTAACTAAAATGAAAACCCGGAAGGTTTAAAAAAACGATTTAATTCAATTTCACGGATTCAGGTAAAGATAAGTATAAATATGGGTTCTTACGTATTAAAAAACAAAAACAGCGGCGAAGCTCCGCCGCTGATGAATATGTATTTTTTTATACGACCGTTATCTTGCAGGACTTTTCCTTGCCGTTGTAGGTGCGTACTGTTACATAAGCCACGCCCTTTTTCACAGCCTTGAACTCGCCTGTCCAGTTGGTCTTTGTCATTTTCACAACAGAGCTGTTGCTTGTGCGGAAGGTGCGTGCAGCACAGCCTGCGTCACTTGCAATAATTGCGCTTAGCGAGCCTGTCTGACCGACCTTGAGGGTCATTGCAGTTTTGCTGAGGCTTACAGACTGAGGAGCCTTTTTCACAGTCACCTTGCAGGTGCTTTCCTTGCCGTTGTAGGTCTTGACCGTGATATATGCTACACCCGGTTTTACACCCACAAATACACCGTTCCAGTCAGTCCTTGTCATTTTTGCGATGGAGCTGTTGCTTGTGCGGTAGGTTCTTGTTGCGCAGCCTGCACCGTCATTTATGCCAGAACCAAGAGTAAAGCTTTCGCCCACACCGATAGTTACGATACCCTTTGTAAGTGTGATTTTATCGGGAGCGTTTTTGACAATGATCTTGCAGGACTTTTCAATTCCGCTGGACGCCTTTGCAGTGATCCATGCTGTGCCGTTATTTACAGCTTTTACATTTCCGCTTTTATCAACGGTCAGTATTTTTGAATCTGAAGTACGCCATGCTATGGTCTTGTTTGTTGCATCTGAGGGAGCGACTGCTGCGGTAAGCTTTATTGTTTCTCCCTTGCCGAGTGTCATTGATGTTTTGTTGAGGAAAACAGCTGTGACCGCAACCGGCGGATTAGTGACTGTCACAGTACATGATGCGGTTTTGCCGTTGCTTGTTTTAGCTGTAATGGTTGCTTTTCCTGCTGAAACTGCTGTTACCTTTCCGCCGGAAACAGCGGCAACCTTGCTGTTGCTTGTTGTCCATGTCACGGTCTTGTCGGTAGAATCAGCCGGGAGGACAGATGCAGTAAGAGCTGCTGTACTGCCCTTCTGGATAGACAGGGTGGTTTTGCTGAGATTTATTTTCGTCGGATTTATGACAACTGTGACTGTGCAGGACGCTGTTTTTCCGTTGAAGGTCTTTGCTGTAATGGTTGCTTTTCCTGCTGACTGTGCAGTTATAGTGCCGTTTGATACGGTTGCTATGCTTTTATCGGAGCTTGTCCATGTCACGGTTTTATCGGTTGCTTCTACCGGAGCAATAGTTGCGGCAATGGTTGATTTACTGCCCTTGTTGATCGTCACAGCGGTTTTGCTGAGTGTTATCCCTGTCGGATCAACAACAGCATTCTGCTTTACTTCCATAGTATCAGGGTCAAGAGTATAGAATATTATCCTTGCTCCATTGTATACATACCATACTGCCTTGCCGTCTTTAACTATCGGATGACAATCGGAAATATATCCGGTTGCTTTGTGTATATCGCCTGTTACATTTCCGTTGCCGTCCAGCTCTGCATAATTGATCTCTCCGGTGTACTTCATTTCGTTTATGGTATAAGGGATAGTAGTCCATATCAGAACGAATCTGTTGTCATTTATTTTGACAAGCTGAGGAGTAGTGGAGGTCATTGCTTTTGAAAAGTTGTCTGTCAGATAGTTTGTTTTTACACGGTTGTTACTTTTGGAAACAGCAGCTATGAATATATTCCTTTGAGTGATATCATTGTCTGCTCCGGGGTCTTCTTCTGAGGAACCTGCGATCAGGTATGAACTGTCTGAGCATTCAAAACCTCCGACTGTGGCACCTGTATAATTTGCTCCGATCTGACCGGAAAATGAAATAACGGGAATTTGCTTACAATACGGATAACCGGAGGAGGAATTGCATTTTGTCAGAACTATTGAACGAGGGTATGCGTCTCCATGATCCAAAGCAGAAAAATTATTACCATCTGCTATAATAAACTGATTGAAGGAATGAGATGCATAACCGTAGCCTGAAAACTCAACCTTAGCAAAAGATCTTGTTATTTCAGATGTCTGTTTACTATACTCAATTGTAACATTTGCCTGATGATTCAGCCCATCTGAAGATTTGTACATCAGATGACAGGTTCTTATAACGAGATAATTACCATTTTCTGCAACTCTCAGACTGCCGAAAGAAAACGGGCTGATAGTATTACAATTATAAAGACCGTCTGAAGAGAGCCTGTTCCAGTTTTTATCGTACTTAGTGATCCGGAAGCATTCTACCGCTTCCGACTCATCGGGATTATTCTGACCGGATATGATATAATATCCGTCTGAACCGTTGTAAAAACCGCCGAATTTGTCAAGCTCTTTTTTGATTGTTCTGGTTTTTACAAGCTTATAATCTGAGGAATAGTATGAAGCAATATAATTTCCGTCCTTGCCCGGCTGGAATGTCATTAAATAGTTATCATCTGTATTAACGATATATGACTCTATCGGATTTGCAGAATAATTGAAATAGTCCCATGTACCACATCTGTAATTCTGATATTCAATGTTTGTATCAGATTCGGAAATGGAATCAGGGCTGATTACTGATTTATTATAATCAGCAGCGTAAACCGGATGCGAGAATTCGGATAATTCTCCGCCTGTTATCAGGCAGCTTCCGATAAGGCATGATGACATGACCACAGAAAGCATTCCTGATAATATTTTTTTACTGTGAGTTTTCATATTGTGTCCTCCTTGTATGGTGATTTACAGTCTAATTACTATAATTATATATTATAATTCTGAATAATTAAATAGTTTTGTTGAATTTTGTGAATTTTATCAATAGATGATTGAATGTTTTGTTTATAATATAAGCGGCCTTTTTTATTTTACAAGGCTGCGTGATTGACATTATCCGGCTTATGGGGTAAAATATAAAGTACCAAATTGCGTTCAAATATCCTGAAGGAACACGGACTGATGTATCGGCAGAGTGAGGGAACAGTCACGTTCTGATTATCAGTAAGTTCAGCGTTCCGCAGTAAAAAATATTGGTGAGGATTAATTATGATAGATTTTCTGAGAAGAACATGGGCAGAGGTCGATATCGACGCCGTAAAGCATAATTTCAAGGAAATAAGGCGTACTGTCGGTGATGATACGGAAATAATGTGCGTTATCAAGGCAGACGGCTACGGGCACGGCGCAGTTTTCCTCGGTCAGTATTACGAAAAGCTCGGCGCAGACAGATTCGCTGTGTCGAATATCGAAGAGGCTCTCCAGCTTCGTGAAAACGGCATCACAAAGCCAATACTTATCCTCGGCTTTACTCCGGCTGAAATGGCGGCGGAGCTTGCACAGAATAATATTTCACAGGCTGTCCTGTCTCTTGACTATGCAAAGGAGCTTTCTGAAAATGCAGCAAAAAGCGGCTGCACAGTCAGCATACATATCAAGCTTGATACGGGCATGAGCAGGATCGGCTTCATGTATCAGGATAAGGACCGTGACTCTGATTCTCTTGAGCAGATACGCAGGGTATGTGCTATGCCGAATCTCAGCGCAGACGGCATTTTTACTCATTTTGCAGTGTCGGATGAGGCTGACGAGGGCAGAGAGGCTACTTTGCATCAGCTTGACTGCTTCAGCGATGCAGTTGAAAAGCTCAGAGAAAGCGGCATAACCTTTAAAACAGTTCACTGCTCAAACAGCGGTGCTATTATAGATTACAGTCAGGCAAGATTTGACTGTGTAAGGGCAGGCATCATCCTTTATGGTCTGTCACCCTCATCAAAGCTTTACGGAAAGCTTGATCTTAAACAGGCAATGCAGATCAAAAGCGTTATCGCTCAGATCAAAACGGTAGAGCCGGGTACAGCGGTGAGCTACGGAAGAACATATATAACCGATAAGCCTGCAAAGATCGCAACCGTTCCGATAGGCTATGCTGACGGTTATACAAGAAGCCTTTCCGGCAGGGCATATATGACAGTGGGCGGAAAGAAGGCGCCTGTCATCGGCAGGGTATGCATGGATCAGGTGATGATAGACATTACCGATATTGACGGCGTAAAGACCGGAGATGAGGTTACGGTTATCGGTACGGGAGAGGATAATACGATTTCCTTTGACGATATTGCAGAGCTGACGGGAACAATAAACTATGAGCTTGTCTGTCTTGTTGGGAAGCGTGTTCCCAGAGTCTATAAACGTCACGGCAAAAACGTAGGCATAATGGACTGTATCAGAGGCGACTGAAAAATCAGTTAAAAAATAAGTTATAGTAAACGACATTATTTTTTATACTTTGATCAATCACAGGCTGACTGTGGGGGCTTTCCGGTCGCCCCACACCCCTTCGGATATCACTCTGAGTAAGACCTGAATCCGTGAAACTCATTATTGATTGTTCTGAAAAACCCAGAGATAATGCGTTGTTTTATGCATTTCAGGTTTTTGGGGGAGACTTCAGGGGACGGCGGCAGGCGTGCTGCGCACGCCTGCCGCCTGGCTGAAATGAAAACCCGGAAGGTTTAAAAAAAGATTTAATTCAATTTGACGGATTCAGGTAAAGTATAAAATTATAAAGTTTAGGTCCAGCCTTTTCAAAGGCTGGCGGGAGGTCCAGGAGGGCAGAGCCCGCCTGGCAGGGTTCGGGACGGAGTCCCGACAAAAGGAGGAGAAGAAATGAAGCTGCTGGTGCTTGATGGTAACAGTATACTTAACCGTGCTTACTACGGTATAAAAATACTAACAACAAAGGATGGTCAGTATACTAATGCGATATACGGCTTTCTGACCACCTTCCGCAGACTGCTTGATGAGAGCAGTCCGGATGCTGTTGCAGTGGCTTTTGACCTCAAGGCGCCGACCTTCCGCCATAAGGCTTATGACGGCTATAAATCCAACCGTAAGGGAATGCCGCAGGAGTTAGCGTCACAGCTGCAGCCGCTCAAGGATATCATTTCCGCTCTGGGCTTCCGCATAGTTACCTGTGAGGGCTTTGAAGCCGATGATATACTCGGAACTCTCGCTAAGAAATGTACGGACGAGGGCTTTGAATGTATGATCGCAACAGGCGACCGTGACAGCCTTCAGCTTGTATCTCCTACGGTCAGCGTCAGGATAGCTTCAACCAAATTCGGCAAGCCTGAGGTCACGCTTTATGACGAGGACAAGATCATGGAGGTCTACGGCGTAAAGCCCGGACAGCTTATTGACATAAAGGCAATACAGGGAGATACCTCCGACTGTATACCCGGTGTGCCGGGAATAGGAGAAAAGGGGGCAAAGGATCTTGTTTCAAGATTCGGCAGCCTTGACTATATATATGAAAACCTCGATACCATAGATGTGAAGCCCGGTATCAGAAATAAGCTTGCAGCAGGCAGGGACAGCGCTTATCTGAGCTATATGCTTGGCACGATAAGCACACAGGCACCGGTCGATACCGATATAAACGGCTATATTCCCTCAGACTGCGACAAAACAGCGGCAGCTTCTCTGATGGCAAGGTATGAGCTGTTTTCGCTTATGGAAAAATGGGGCCTGAGCGGTGAGGATATCGCTCATGCTGCTGCTGAAAGCGAACCTGTTCAGGATGACAGAAAGCTTGAGGTAGCCGATGACGCTGAGCTTGCAAAGCTTTATGACCGGCTCGTCGGCAAAACCGTTGATATGCTTGCGGTCTGCGACGGACAGGGAATAACGGAGCTTACCGTTGCCGACGGCGAGATGGTATACACTGCGAATGCCTTTAATGCAGATTTTCAGAGCTTTACCGAAAAGCTCCTCAGTGACGGCAGCATTAAAAAGCGTACCCACGACTGCAAAAGCATATTTGCAGCTGCGGATAAGGCAGGCTATGAGGCAAAGGGCATCGTATTCGATACAATGCTTGCAGCATATCTGCTCAATCCCAATTCAAAGGATTACAGCCTGGAAAGACTCTATGGAGAATATGCTGTGAATCCGCTTGAAACAAATTCAGCTAACGGTATGGAAAGCTTTATACCGCTTGCGGACAAGCTTTCCGCAGAAATAGAGGATAAGCAGCAGACAAAGCTGCTCACTGAGATCGAGCTGCCCTTTGCAAGAGTGCTTGCATCCATGGAAAATATAGGCTTTGCTGTTGACAGACAGGGCATTTATGATTACGGCGAGGGCATGAAGGATGAGATCGAAAGACTCAGACAAAGCATCTGCGATCAGGTGGGCTATGAATTCAATATAAATTCACCAAAGCAGCTGGGGGCGGCACTTTTTGAAAAGCTTATGCTGCCGGCAAAGAAAAAGACAAAAAGCGGCTATTCCACAAATGCTGAGGTACTTGAAGAGCTGAGAAATGTTCATCCGGTGATCGGCGAGATACTTGAATACCGTGCACTTACAAAGCTGAAATCCACCTACTGCGACGGACTTCTCAAGGTTGTCGGTGAGGACGGAAGAATACATTCCAGCTTCAATCAGACTGAAACAAGAACAGGTAGAATAAGCTCCACAGAACCGAATCTTCAGAATATCCCCGTGCGTACACAAAGAGGAAAGGAGCTTCGCCGCTTCTTTATGGCAAAGGATGGCTGTATGCTGGTGGATGCCGATTATTCACAGATCGAGCTGAGAGTGCTTGCTCATATTGCTGACGACAAGGCTATGACAGAAGCCTTCAATGAGGAAAAGGATATCCATACCGCAACGGCTGCCAAGGTCTTTGATCTGCCGGAGGATATGGTCACACCGGCACTCAGAAGCCGTGCTAAGGCGGTCAATTTCGGAATAGTATATGGAATAGGAGCGTTTTCGCTTTCAAAGGATATCGGCGTCACAAGAAAGGAAGCCGATACCTATATAAAGGATTATCTGCGCCTGTACAGCGGTATCGACAGATATATGAACAATACTGTCGAACAGGCAAAAAAGGACGGCTATGTTACTACAATGTTCGGCAGAAGAAGATATCTTCCGGAGCTTGCAGCGTCTAACCATAATCTTCGCGCCTTCGGTGAAAGAGTTGCAAGGAATATGCCGATACAGGGCACAGCGGCAGATATCATAAAAATAGCAATGATAAAGGTTTATGACAGACTCAGAAGGGAAAATATGCGTTCAAGGCTTATCCTTCAGGTACACGATGAGCTTATTGTAGAAGCACCGGAGGATGAGGCACAGAGGGCTGCGGCTATCCTGAGCGAAGAAATGCAGGGCGCAGCAGCACTTTCAGTACCGCTTACAGCTGACGCAGGCATCGGAAAAACATGGTATGATGCAAAGCTGTAAGGCTCCCGGCTAAGGGGTTCAGACATAATATGCAGGTCATTCCTAAAATAATATTTCAGGGGGGTGCATAACAATGATCCACATATTGTTTGTATGTACGGGCAATACCTGCCGCAGTCCAATGGCAAAGGCGGTCTTTTCAAAAAGATCGGATGAGCTGGGGATAAAATGTATATTCAGCAGTGCGGCGCTCGGTTTTTGCGATGATTCAAATGTTTCAGCTAATGCTGTAACGGTCTGTAACGAGATAGGACTTGATATAAGCTTTCACAAGCCGAGAATAATCAGGGAGCATGATATTGATGTAACAGATATCTTTGTTGTTATGACGCAGGGTCATGCACTGACACTGCGCTCGATAGGCGTGCCGCAAAGCAAGATATATGTACTCGGCGGAGGCATTCCCGATCCGTACGGCTCGGATATGGTAACATACAGGCGATGCAGAAAATCTATTGAGCAGGCGATCGATGTATTTTGTCAGATGCTCCTGCGTGATTATAAGGACAGGATATGAAAAATGTCAGAATAGTGCCCATGAGGGCAGAGCATATCCCGGCGCTTGCACAGCTTGAGGCGTTGTGCTTTTCTCAGCCGTGGAGTGAAAAAAGTCTTGCCGAGGAGCTGGATAACAGAACAGCACATTTTCTTGCAGCACTTGGTGAGGATGATAGTATCATAGGATATATAGGAGCCTTCACTGTATGCGAAAGCTGCTATATATCAAATATTGCTGTGTTTCCGGAGCAGCGGCGCAGAGGAGTCGGCAGACTTCTTCTCAGAGCAGCCGCTGAACAGGCAAGGCTGAGGGGCGCAGAGTCGATCTCTCTTGAGGTGCGTCCGTCAAATCATGCGGCGATCTCTCTGTACAAAGCCGAGGGCTATGAGGAGGTCGGACTGAGAAAGAGCTTCTACCGTGATCCGCAGGAGGACGCCCTGATCCTGACGCTCACATTTGAAAATGATAATAAATAACATATGTTATATTACAGTTGATATTTTATAAATATCTGAAATAAACAATGGTCAACAGAATGTGGAAGGTTCCGGTTATATGACCATAGCCGATTTAGTAAATCAGCGGCAAAACACTGTCCACTAAGCATAGTGAAAAAACGTATAGCATAAATGTTGATTGTCCGCATGAATAAAGTTTTATAATACTATAATCAGCTTAGCAGATTGTAAAATGTCAGACACCTCGCCAGAACCTGAGAAACTTTGAAAAAGCGGATAAAAATGTAAAATTGCAAATACAAAAATCCGTATAAAAAAAGATTTTTGACTTTTACAATCAGCTGAAAAGGAGAAAAGGAATGAAAATACTGTCCATAGAAAGCTCGTGTGACGAAACGGCGGCAGCCGTTGTTGAAAACGGGCGGAAAATAATATCCTCTGTTGTTGCAACTCAGGTAGAGGAGCATAAGCTGTACGGCGGAGTTGTGCCTGAAATAGCATCACGCCGTCACTGTGAGTCAATAAACGGAGTTGTAAAGGAAGCGCTGGCTCAGGCAGAGACAGACCTCAGCGGCATTGACGCTCTTGCCGTGACCTATGCGCCGGGGCTTATAGGCGCACTTCTTGTGGGAGTAAACTTTGCAAAGGGACTGTCCCTTGCAAGCGGACTGCCGCTTATACCTGTGCATCACCTGAGAGGTCATATTGCGTCAAATTATCTTGAGCATACAGAGCTTGAACCGCCGTTTCTGTGTCTTGTGGTTTCAGGCGGTCACAGCCATATTGTGGAGGTTACGGATTATACCTGTATGAGGGTTATCGGAAAAACAAGGGATGACGCAGCCGGAGAAGCTTTTGACAAGGCAGCACGCACAATGGGTATGCCCTATCCGGGAGGAATACATCTTGATAAGGCTGCACAATCCGGAGATCCGGAAGCCTTCAGGCTTCCGAGACCGAAGCTCAGCGGCAATATGTATGATTTCAGCTTTTCGGGGCTTAAAACAGCTGTGATAAACCTTATACATAATGCACAGCAGCGTGGAGAGCAGCTGCCGGTAAATGATATCAGCGCAGCCTTTCGCAAAGCGGTGGTTGACAGTCTGCTTACAAATTTCATTGCAGCGGCTGAGCAGCTCGGATATGACAAGCTGGTTCTTGCAGGCGGTGTTTCTGCAAATTCACTGCTCCGGGAAAGAACCCTTGAGGAATGTAATAAAAGAGGCTGGAAATGCTTCTATCCGCCGCTTTCACTGTGCGGAGACAATGCGGCAATGATAGGCTCCCAGGCATATTACGAATACCTTGCCGGAAACCTTGCAGATATGAAGCTCAATGCAGCGGCAACTATGGATATTGCTACCCTCGGTAAAAAATAATAATACTGATATAAAAAGCCGGTGAACGAATGCGTCACCGGCTTTTTTTGAAAACGTCAGACTTCAAGTTTATTAATAAAATTTTAAAGTCATATAATACTGAGTCCAGAACTGTCATCCGGAGCGAAAGCGCAGATTCTTTTCACAAAAACGTCTGAATAAAAAAACGGCTGCGGTTCTTTGTCCACAGCCGGAATTGATCATATAAGTTTTTTGACTATCTCGTCCGTATGCATGCCTCTTGAGCCTTTAACAAGAATTGTGCAGCCGTCTGCCATGATCTCTCTGAGCTTTGTGTATGCCTCGTCGTTGTCTGATACGGTGTAAACCTCACTGCAGCCTTTTTCGAGAGCACCCTTTGCGGTATTCCGGGATTGTTCTCCGATCGCAATAAGAGCATCTATGCCGGCATCGGCAAGATGTTCGCCGACACCTCTGTGAAGCTCTGCCGACTTTGTTCCAAGCTCAAGCATATCCGCAAGAACTGCAATGCTTTTTCCCTTTGAAATGCTTTTGAGTACATCTATCGAAACCTTTGTAGCCTCGGGGCTTGCATTATAGCTGTCGTCAATTATGGTAAAGCCATCGCACTGATGTATCTGCTGACGCATGGGTGCGTTTTTGTATGTGGAAAGACCTGCCTGTATCGTATCATCATCAAGTCCGAGATGACGTGCGACCGCAACAGCGGCAAGGGCATTTGTCACGCTGTGTCTGCCGAGAGCAGGAATAGTGAAGCTGCGCTCTTTGTCTGCTGATATACATTTAAAGGTAGTTGAAAATCCCTCAGTAACTATTTCCTCTGCGTGGTAATCATTGTCAGCGCCTATACCGAAGCTGACGGTTGCGAAGCTCTGCTTTCCGGCAAGCTCCGACAGAAGAGCGTCGTCTCCGTTGACAAAAAGCACGCTGTCTGAGGTGAAATGATTTGTTATCTTGAATTTTTCAGCCCTGATATTTTCCTGAGTGCTGAGGTTTTCTATATGCGCAGTGCCGATATTTGTCATTACTGCAATGGACGGACGGGAAATATCGCAGAGCCTGTCCATTTCACCGAATTCAGAAATACCCATTTCGATAACAGCTGCTTCGTTTTCGGCTGCTATATCAAACATTGTGGAGGGCATACCGATCTGGCTGTTTTTATTGCCGCTGGTTTTCATAACGTTGAAGCCCTTTGAAAGAGCGGCGGCAATCATTTCCTTGGTGCTTGTCTTACCGACACTTCCTGTAACGCCGATAAGCCTTAGCTGCGGGAATCCAGCTCTGTATGCTGCCGCAAGCCTTTGCAGTGCTGCAAGGGTATTTTCCACCTTTATCAAGGGCTTTTTCAAACCTTCAGGAGCATCATATTCCGTAAATGCAGCAGCACCCTTTTCCATGCACTGCTCAATGAAAATATGAGCGTCTACTTTTTCGCCCCTTATAGGCACAAAAAGAGAACCGTCCGTTACGGCACGGCTGTCATACTGTACATTTGTCACCTCTGTGTCAGGGTCGCCGCAAAGCAGCGTTCCGCCGACAGCAGCTGTTATTTCTCTGACTGTCATTGCTTTCATTAAATAGTCCTGCTTTCAGATTTTATTTATGGTGGATTCTGCCGCTTTTAAACGGCGTCCAGCCTTTATAAAAGGCTGGACCTGACTTGCGTTTTTACTGCGGTGCAGTAATGCAACAGATTTACATTGAAGAAAGAATACCGGCGATGACCTCACGTTCATCATAGTGAGTCTTTTTGCCGTTCTTATCCTGATAATCCTCGTGTCCCTTTCCGGCGAGAACGATAATATCGCCGTCCTGTGCATTTTCTATGCAGTAGCGGATGGCATCCGTCCTGTCCGGTATAGTCACGTATTTTCCGTCTGTCTTTTTTATGCCGACAAGGATATCGGCTATTATATCATTTACATCCTCGAATCTGGAATTATCCTCGGTTATGACAGAAAGATCGGAAAGCCTGCCCGAAATTTCTCCCATTTCAAAGCGTCGGTCACGGGGACGGTTGCCGCCTGCGCCGAAAAGAGTGATAAGTCGGTTCGGCTTGTATTCCCTGAGAGTGGTCAGTATATTTTCCATGCTGACCGCATTGTGTGCGTAGTCTATAAGAAGAGTATAATTTCCGGGTACCTTTACCGGCTCGACCCTTCCCTTGACCTTTGCTTCCCTGAGACCGTCGTATATTGCCTGATCGGGTATATTAAAGTGACTGCATACGGCAGCCGCTGCAAGTGCATTGTGTACCGTGAACATACCCGGTGTTGCAACGTCAAGCGCCATATCAAGCTTTCCGCTCACATCAAAATGCACTCCGAGAAAGCCGGGCTTTGACAAAAGCTCTGCGCCGGATGCTCTGAGCTGAGCATCTTCACTGCAGCCGAAGGTCTCAATGCGGCAGGTATGGTTCTCGGTCATTTTTTCTGCTGCCGGATCGTCAATATTGATAATGCCCGTTGTGCATTGTCTGAAAAGACGGGATTTACATTCAAGGTAATCCTCCATTGTAGGATGCTCAACTCCGCCGATATGATCGTGGGAGAAGTTTGTAAATATACCGTAATCAAATATAAATCCGTCTGTACGGTGCCATTTTATGCCGAGGGAGGATGCTTCCATAACGCAGCATTTGCAGCCGTCCTCTATCATTGCACGCAGAGCCTTCTGGATTTCATAGGATTCTGGTGTTGTGTTTGCTGTTTTGATGG
The DNA here is from genome assembly GCA_902764235.1 of uncultured Ruminococcus sp. Lineage (GTDB taxonomy): Bacteria > Bacillota > Clostridia > Oscillospirales > Acutalibacteraceae > UBA1213. The sequence continues at coordinate 13,228 of CACWVH010000023.1, read as the reverse complement.
TTTTGTCTCCGTAAAGGATACCGAGAGTGCCGATGATGCCTGTTTTTATTCCGCCCTTTTCAAGAACAGAGCGTATCATTGATGCAGTGGTGGTTTTTCCTTTTGTACCGGTGATACCTATGGTCGTCAGCGTATCGGCAGGGTTTCCGAAATATTCGGCTGACATAAAGGCGAGAGCCTTTCTTGTGTCATCGACCCTTATCACTGCTGCACCGTCAATGCTGATATCGTCACGGCTTACGATAACTGCCGCAGCCCCGCCTTTTACAGCGTCCTGAGCAAATTTATGTCCGTCTGCCGCAGAGCCTACAAGACATACAAATGCACAGCCTTTTATGACCTTCCGGGAGTCGTAGATCACATCAGTGATATCTGCATCAGTATTTCCGGAAACGACTGTGTAATTGACTCGTGTAAGAAGTTTTTCAAGTTTCAAATGCAGGAACTCCTTTTTAGTTGGAATGAATAGCTGAGCTTATCAATACTGCATATCAGAAGGAATCCTTGTCATAAAGGTACTGATAGAATGCAGCGTAATCCTCACGCTTGTCAGCAGTGAACTGTATAGCGTCACGGGGATGCTGATTAAGTCTGCCGGTCAGAAGATAGGGGATGTCATAGCCCCATACAACGCCGTCAGCCTTGAGCTTGTTTATATGCTTTTCTATGAATTCAAGCACGGGAGTGATATGATACTTCGGGTTTTTCAGGAAGCCGAGCAGAAGCTCTGTCGGGCAGTTTCCTGCGCCTCGTCCCATGCTGCTTACTGTTGAATCAAGGTAGCTTACGCCCATGGTCAGAGTTTCTATGGTGTTTGCAAATGCAAGCTGCTGATTGTTGTGAGCGTGGATACCGATTGACTTTCCGTATTTTTCGCCGCAGTTTATATATTTGTCAGCAAGTCTTCTCATCTGCTCGGGATAGAGAGAGCCGTAGCTGTCTACTATGTAGATGGTGTCAACGCAGCTCTTTCCGATAAGCTCAAGTGCATCGTCAAGATCGCTGTCATTTGACTTTGAAACTGCCATGATATTGATAGTAGTTTCATAGCCCATTTTCTTGCAGAATTCTACGATCTCAAGCGCAGACGGGATGGTATGGATATATGTTGCGACTCTTATAAGGTCAATGGGGCTGTTTGCCTTTTCGCAGATATCACGCCTGAAATTTGTTCTTCCCACATCAGCCATAACAGATATTCTGAGATCAGTTTCGTTATCTCCTACGATATCAATAATATCCTGATCGTTACAGAATTTCCATTTGCCGAATTTGTTTTCATCAAACATATCCTTGTCAGCCTTATAGCCGAATTCCATATAGTCCACGCCTGATCTGATATTTGTTTTATAGAGATCTCTTACGAATTCATCGGTAAATTCAAAATTATTTACAAGACCTCCGTCTCTGAGCGTACAGTCAATGACCTTGATATCAGGTCTGAATGATACGAGTTCACCTTTTTTCTGCATTTTATCCTCTCCTTGTTACTTTGATCGTCAGCTGTATGAAAACGGCTGACATATGGGAATATCTGTCATATACAGTTATTCCTTATTTCTTGTCTGATCTGTTGCTGCGAAATATCCGGAATAGTCCGGGGCTGTCCGTTTTATTTCAACCTGAATCCGTGAAGTTGATGAAATGTCTTTTGAAAAAATACCCGGTTTTTTATTTGCTCAGGCGGCGGTCGGGCTTAGCACGACCGCCGCCGTCCAACACACTCTCCCCCTTCCCTTTGGGAAGGGGGACGGGGGGATGGGTTGGAAAAGCTGCACCTCTATGGTGATCCTCATAATCTCTGGCATTACGTATACTGCCCGATTATTGCAGCATTTTAATCAAAACTCATAATTGATTTTCACCGGTTCAGGTTCAACATTATATCATACTAAGCTACAGAAATAATTATACTCTATTTTTTCGTAAAATACAATACTTTAGCGCTTTAAAGTTTGTTAAAAGTCATAAAGCCGGAAGGTTCTGAGATCAGAGCTGAAATATATCTTGACACATAATACTATGTGTGGTATAGTATTATGCAACAGGAGGTGTTAGCGTGGATGTTCAGATCAAAAGAGGACTTCTGGATGTATGTGTTCTTGCGGCAATAAAATGTGAGGATTCCTACGGCTATAAGATCGTCAAGGATATCAGACCCTATCTGACGATATCTGAATCAACACTATATCCTATACTCAGAAGACTTGAAGCGGCAGATATGCTGACAGTATATTCTGTTGAGCATAACGGACGGCTGAGAAAGTATTACAGGATAACCGCAAAGGGACGACAGCGTCTGATGGATTTCCATGAAGAATGGAACGAGCTTGAGGCTATATACAGATTTGTTACAAGGGAGGAAAATAACAGTGACTAAAGCAGAATTTATGGAACAGCTCAGAAAAATGACATCCTCAATGCCGCAGCAGGAGGCGGACAGATATACAGAATATTACAGTGAAATGATCGACGATGCCATTGAGGAGGGAATGAGTGAACAGGAGGCTGTGGCTTCTCTGGGAACAATGGATGAAATAGAGACATTCATTAAAGAAAACAGTACAATGCCCTCGTCGCAGTCATTTCCGAGGGTGACTCAGTATGTACCGCAGAAAACAGATAAAAAATCACTGCCTGTATGGGCGATAGTTCTTATAATCATCGGCTTTCCGATATGGTTTTCTATACTTTGCGTTTTGTTTTCGCTGTATATTACCGGATGGGGAGTCATCATATCCTTGTATGCAGCGGCAGTATCAATTGGTGTAAGCGGACTTGGAGTAGCTATCGGCAGCTTTTTTAGCGGAGATTTCGGTTTAATAATGACATTGACAGGAGCAGGACTTATCTGCATAGGTCTTTGCGTTCTTGCGTTTACGGGACTTGTGCAGCTGAGCAGGCTTTACGGAAGATTTACTGTATTTCTTGTGAAAAAATGTGCTGCTGCAATTAAGGGGGTATAATTATGAAAAAGGCAGGCAAAATCGCATTGATAACAGGCGGAGGTCTTGTGGGGGTCGGCATTGTGTGCTTTGTTGTCGGAGTTGCTGTAAGCGGCGGATTTGATATGAACAGCTTGTCCGCAGGTCAGATCGAATATGAGAAAAAGACAGCGGAATTTACGGACAGCTTCAGCGCGGTTGATATACATTCCATAAGCCATAGCGTCAGGCTTATGCGCTCCGCTGACGAAAAAACGAAAATAGAGTATTATGACAGCAAGGACGGAAAAATTACATATGATATTCAGAGAAAGTATGCGTCAGCCGATGAAAAGGGAAAGCCGCAGCTCAGTGCAGTACAGCATGACAACCGTGAGTGGTATGAGCATTTCGTGTTTTTTAATTTTGGCGGTCCTGATGAGGAAAAAGCAGTAACGGTATATCTGCCGGGAAATGAGTACGATTCACTTTCGCTGGAAAGCATTTCGGGGGATATTTCGACTGATCTGCCGCTTCAGATAAAAAATAATGCGGCTCTGAATTCAACAAGCGGAGAGATAAATGTGGAAAACATCACGGCAGGCTCAAGATCCGTATATACATCCATAAGCGGAAATGTTACGATAAAAAATATTGCATCGGGTGACATAAATGTATCAGCGGTAAGCGGAGAGGTCAGTCTGGAAAACTGTAAGGCGAAGGACGGTATTACAGCCGGAAGTGTAAGCGGAAATGTGACTCTTGCTGAGCTGAGTGCAAAGCATACAAAGACCGAGACAGTAAGCGGCAGTGTCAGAGTACAGAAGATCGACAGTCCGGAAGTAAGGATAAATACTGTCAGCGGAAATATAAGCGGAAGCATGGGCTTCGGCGGCAGTTACGACATACAGACAATAAGCGGAGATATTGAGCATCCGTCGTCTGTAAGCGGTGCTGCAAAATACACCCTTGAAACCAAAAGCGGAGACATATCGCTGAAATAAAACAGCGGAGCGGTCTGTTAATAGTTATAACAGATAACCCCCGGATGAACTTTTTTGGAGTTCACCCGGGGGTTATTACATGTATTCTTTTGTTCCGGAAAATTCATGCAGACTTCAATACAGACCTGCTTTCTTAAAGTTTTCCACTCAGCCCGGCGATCCTTCTGTCGATTTCTTCCTTACGTGCAAGGTAAGACTGAGCTGCTTCTTCGCCGTCATATAATGATGCAAAAAGTGATCTTAGCTTCAGAATAGCAGATAAATCAGAAAGATACTGTATGGACTGCGGAAACTGAGCACATAAATCCTCTGAAATTAAAAGTGCTGTTTCTACACATTTAAGTGAGTTTTTGTAATCTTCTCTGGTAGCATAAACACCTGAGAGATTAAACCAAGAAACAAACAGATCTCTCTTATAATCGTGATTCTCCGGGAAGGCATCAGCGAGTTCTCTCGAAATCTGCAAATCCTCCTCATAGAGCAACAAAGCCCCGGACAGGTCATTCTTAGCTTTTTTGATGTCGGCAACATCAGTCAGAGAAATGGTTAAGGCTCTCTTATAACCCGGATCCTCTGGGTAGGCTGCGGCGAGCTTCGTTGTTATCATAAGGTCTTTTTTATAATAGTATTATGCATCAGCAAATCTGTTCTGTGCTTCCATGATTCTGCCGTATAGGTTTAGTGCCTTGCAATAATAGTTGATATTTATTGCATCAAAATCTTTGATGTCCGTATCTGTATTGATGTCTGCCTTAAAGACCTCCATCAGCTCTGAGCACACATCAGCGGCATCAGTAAAGCGGTTATATTTCCTATATTCATCGCTGCTTGAAAAAATGGTCAAGCAATGCCTGCTCGATATCACTTTCATAAACATGAGTATCAGGTTTGATTTGCAGAAATTCCATTACATAAGGATCTTTGATTGCTTTTTCGTATTCCGGTTTAGGCTCGGTAGTCTGAATTTCAGCCGCAACGCTTTCTTTATCACGGCTTGCAAGCAGTCTTTGATAATACATCGTGTGTATCTGTCTTTCAAGCTGCCGGACGCTCCATGCAGATTTTGCACATTTCTCTGTATAGAATTCACGGGCAGTTTTATCCGAAATTCGCATAAGCACACGGTAATGCGACCAGCTCAAAACGGCACACAGTGTGTGCCGTTTTGGAAACATAAGATAGAATTGTCTCATATTTCGGAGGTTTCTTACAGTATAACCTTTACCAAATTCAGATGTTAATTTGTCAGAGAGAAAATTCAGCAGATTTTTACCGTACTCGGCTCTGTCATTTTCACCGCAAGCCTTGTATATCTGTTCTCCGATTTCCCAATAAGCATTGACCATTGCCGAGTTTACGGCAGAATATACCTTGCCCTGAGCAGCAATAACACTGTTTCTGATCGAACGATATGTTTCCTGTTGGTTGTTATCAAATACTTCTATTTCATTCATTTTGTTTCACCTGTGTTCAAATTTTTATATCCTAAAACCGATAAAAATAAAGAATTCAGTTCTTCCCAACCATTTTGTGTTTCCTGTGGTAAATCAGCAATCAGAGTATTTAAGCTTTCGATATTATAATCCAAATAATCATTTAATATATCAATGCGTTTACCTTCTCCAAGCTCAGGTGTTTCACGCTTGAGTTTAAGCAAATAATCTACTGTTGGTCTAATCTCTGAATCAAGACATTCTGCGGCAAGCTCATCAAAAAGCATCGGTGGTGGAGTACCGTGTTTTATTATCCACTTACAGGCGAGTATCGGACGAAGAACATAAAAATACTTTTTTGTTCGTACAGTTTCTCCATGAAGGTATTCACGATAATTGCTTTTAGCTGTGCTTAAATAATGATAAAGACCGGATTTTTTGACAAAATACTTATTTATGACCTCTGAAATAGAATCCCACTCATTTGTTGTTTTATAAATTATCGGTGAGGAATTCCACTCGAATAATGTAGGATTGGACTTGTGTAACAGGCGAAGTGCTTTCTGAATATCCCATCCATTAATATCGAGAGTTTCATCCAGTTGCCACTCAATTACATCTCTCTTTTTTTCTAATCGTAAATAATACTCTTTCAATCGAACATAAATAAAACGAACATCGTAGTCACTATCGGGAGAAGCAAATCCCCAAGCACGACTTCCTGATTCTACACAGTGAAGTACACGAACATTCTCTTTTTTCTCGATTTCTTGTATTTTATCTTTAATTATTTCAAACATAATAATCACCTTTGCAATACCGGCTTTTCACCGAAGTATATAGGACAATTATATCATATCCACACAAAAAAATATAGCTTTTCAAGTCCAAAACATAAAAAATCCGCAGGGCAGGCGATACCGTCAGAAACCTATAAAAAGATCATTACGCAAAAAGCAGCGGCTATTCCTGACGAATAACCGCTGCATTCGTATGTACTTTTCAGATGTCTGTACTTCTGTCTGAACTTTTTGTAGCACTGATACGCTTGTGAAAGAAATATGCGGCTCTCAAACCTTGAAAGCCGCATAAACACAATATTTTTCTGGAGCTGATAGGCAGATTTGAACTGCCGACCTCGTCCTTACCAAAAAGATAGGGAGGATGAGGGCTTTTTTGTTGATACCCCGAAACCCAGTGTTTATCAAAGTTTCGGTGATTTCTCGTTTTTGACAAATGGCGTATTTTTGCGTATGATTCAGCATTTTTAAGCCAGAATATGAACAGATTATTTTTTATAATATACCGTATTCATCCCACCGCCTGATTTGAGCAGCAGACCTTTTCTGACCATTTCACGCAGGGTATTTATTGCCGTTGTCTGCGAGCATCTAAGTTTTTCCTGTACAAAGCTTCTCGTAATTGTTTTTTGTGTGTCAAACAGCTTTATAACCTCTGTTTCACGCTTTGTAAGGTTCGCATAGGAAACCTCCGGTAAGGCAGTATTATTTTTGTTTGGCAAAGTTATCTTGAAAGCATTGTCTGTAACTTCAATTTTCGGCTGAACGGGGAAGTCAGAATAGCACTCCCTGATCTTCGGAAGTCCTATTCCGTATGCTTCTATCAGGTGCAGACGATAGAACACATCTGCAAGGTTTCTATTACGCAGAACAGACACCCCAAGCAGAATATCATCCTTTGTAATACCACGCACCAGACCGCCCGTAGTGATAAGCTCCATACGGTCAGAAAATATACTTATCAACGTACTGGAAAAGAAAGCGTACTCCCTGTGGACAACGGCATTCAGCAATGCCTCACGGATAGCCTCCGGAGGATAATCACGGTTGTCTATGCGGTCAAGACCTCTGATCTGTGAATGGGTATGGTTAAACTGGTCGATATATTCAAAGACATCCTCCAACTGTTTCAGGAGCGAGCCAGTGAATTCTTTCCTATCCTTGAAATCGGATTTGGTCGTACCGTCAAAGACCGCTAATTTTATTGTATGGGTACATTGGTCGGACAGCAATAACGCAAGATTGGTATAGGTATGATCTTCACCGATCAGCTTCAATGTCCTTTTCTGTTGTTCGCCAAAGGGAATTTTTTTCTTTTTAAAATAATCCTCTGCCTGATTGAATGTAAGCTGCTGTTCAAGGGAACGTGCATCCTCATAGTGATCTCCGGCAGTTTCACGGATCATAGCGAGTATTGCCGTCTCTGTTGCCGGAGCATTTGACGCACCCTGACGGATATATACGCCCTCCGGTCTGATACCCTTTCCGGCTATATAATACGGTCTTGCAGTGCCACGCTGTACTGTGACAGCAACAACAGACTTTTCCTCCATTGTCCTGACATCGACATCTACAAACATAGATACATCAGGCTTAATAGCATCCCTGAGCATATTTGTAACTCTGAGCATGGTATCATCCGTATCGGCAACACCACATACTGATCCGTCATCATTAACACCGATATACAGCGTTCCGCCATCAGTATTTGCAAATGCAATTATGGTTTTACGGATATCGTCAATGTATTCTCTTTTATACTCTGTATTCTTATTTTCCGGCATAAACTCACCTCATCTGACCAATCTATCAAAAATCTAACAAGTATCTAACAAAATAATTGTTACTAACAAAATTATATCAGACAGGCATCAGAATGTCAACGAGAAACAAGTCAGAAAAGTTTTCTATTAAGTTACATTTATTCATTTCTGTTGGTAATATGGGGATACTTTTTCATTGCGGAATTGTATTTTTTACGCAACTGTCCCCAAAGCCGAAAAACGGCAAAAAATATGCGACCTTCAAACCTTGAAAGCCGCATAAACACTATGTTTTTCTGGAGCTGATAGGCAGATTCGAACTGCCGACCTCATCCTTACCAATAAAGGGAGTTATATATTTGTAAAAAAGTATTACATAGAACAAACGCTCAAAACGCTGATTATAAGCGGCTTTTGATGTTATTATCATTATTTAAATATCATTGCATTTTGTAAAAGATAATAATTTGGTCGGAAAATTGGTCGGAAAAAATCATAATATCATCTTATAAGAACTTACAAAAATTAATAATAAAATTTGGTCAATTTAGATGTATCTTTTATAGCGTAAATAGTATATAATAATATTACAAGATAAAGCATCTTGTATCACCGTTGATGCATACTTCTTCGTTGTGTGAGTTGATGCGGAGGTGCCGGGAAGGTTTTCGGTGAGCCCGTTTACAACTATGACTTTAAGTCAAGAAAACCGATATTTCAAAAAGCGAGGCACTTCGATTAGTCGGAGTGCCTTTATTCGTGGGGAATTATGGAAAATATATTGGAATGTGCAAAGCTGTATGAAAAATTGATTAATAAGGATTATGTTTTTACAGTTGAGAATGATATAAAGTTTACAATCCATTTTACAGCAGAAAATTTTTATCATCTGTTAGGACTTGAAAAGCTAACTGATGTAGTCCAACTAAAAAATAAACAGCCTGCAAGAGTGTATAAACAGATATTGTCTGAAACAATAAAGAGTGGTACTATTCAGAAAAGTAATTTGTATCATCTTATTGAAAACAGAATAAAGAATTTTGAGCATATAAAGGATTTTTTGAATTATGAAAAAAGTAACAAGATCATTATAGATTTTAACGCAAGAAAGCTCCCCTTCAAAACAAAATTACATAATACAAAATTTATGTTGTACAAACATATAGACACTACTTATCTACATTTGACTATTGGTAATAAACGTATACTGTACCCTGAAACATTTATAGTTGAATATGGAAGTCAATATATCTCAGGTCAGAAAATGCTCGACATTTTGAGTATTGATGTTATAGAAAAATAATTTTTATAGTGGGGAAAACATTAACAAAGCACCAATCAGCGGCACTACCCGTTGACGGTGCTTTTTTGTCAGATATTCAATTCAAGACTTCTTGCAAGTACTTCTAAAAAGTCATTATCAAGATCAATTCCAAAGTCTTTTGATGAACAAACAAAATGCAGCGTCCCTTGTACCTGACTTTCAAGCTTCTCACAATGTTTAAGGCTTTTATAATTTTTCTCGTATGCGTAACGCATATATCGAATTTTGTCCGTCTCGGTCAATTCATCGTAATATTGCCCGAATAAATCAACAGGCGGCTTTTGTGCTTGTATTTTCTCCAATTTTTGAAGTCTGCTTTCAATGTTCATTATCCACCTGCTTTTCAAGTGTTTCAATTCTATCAAAAATATCAATCGTTTCAGTCAGCTTTTGACATTGATTAAATATCAAATTACAAGCATTCAGGCGTGTTTGTGGGGCATTTTCTGCATCCTGCATAATCTGTATGGCTGTTTCCGTTGCCGCTGTCAGACGGGTTTGTAAACCGTTTGTAACGGCTTCTAAAATACTTCTTTTAGCTTGGTGATATTCTTCTTTGAAGTTCTTTTGTTTCATCCGCTCGTATATTTGCCGCTGTGATAAGCCGCATTTTTCAGCGGCTTTTGATACTGTGGGTTCGTTCAGTAGTGCAGCTATTACAACTTCGTTTTCAATCAAGACTGCATCCCCTTTTCTTCTGCGATTTTGTGCGATTATATGAGGCTTATTGGATTATAGATTGCTTTGTCAAGTGCCTTGTCAATGTCAACTATCAGCTCAACAGCTTTTAGCTTGTCAATAGTTTCCACTTTTTCACATTCGATGATCTTTAAAAGAATATCCTTAATCTTTTTCAGCTCGGCAATTCTCTCTTGACGTTTTTCTTTTTCCTGCATTTGCTTGGTTGATACTTTCATTTGCTTATTCACCCCCTTTACAGGCTATTACAGCGACTTTTATTGTGAAGTAATATAAAGATATTATTTGCTATTTTGCCGCTGTATAGCTTGTATTTTTAATATGCAATAGTTTTTATATGAGTTAAGAAAAGTTTTTTTCAAGGTTTTTCCCCTTTCAATCCCCTTTTCCTAATCGTTGCTTTTCCCTTTTCGTGTCATTTGCAATATGGTGTCTATGACATTAACCGTTGCAATAACGTGTCGTAACAATATCGTGTCCATAACTATACCCATACCCATAACCATATCTATATCGGGTTATTTTAGGTTGTTAAAAAAAGCGAATGGTTTATTCAAAAACCCAAAATAAACGATCGGTTTTTGAGTTGTTATTATAAATACTGATTCCAATCAGGATCGTTTTTCATTCGGTCTTTAATGGCTTTTTTCTTAGCATCTGTGTCATCGACATCAGATTGATAATCGGGTCTGATATTATCCGACTGAGAAGAATCAAAATTATCCGTCTTGGACGGTCTGCCGCCTTTTTTGCCATTTTCTGCATTTTTTTGACATCTCTCAATGAATTTTTCTCGATCTCGGTCAAGGTTTGAACGGACGAAAGAAAATGTCATTTGCATTATAGGCTCAGAAAATTCAGGAAGAACGCCGTTAATCTCATAATCAAGCATTGCACGAACGATTTTGCCGAGTTGTTCATCAGTCAAAAAGTTAAAATGTGACAAATAATCATAATAAAGCAGCAAGCTCTTTTTTTTGCCAAAATAGTCCCCCCCTTTTTTATGATTTTTGAAATTCGTGAAATACCCTTGCCGCCGCCGTAAAGGGCAGCGGCTCTTTTTTATTCATTGCATTTCTTTCTTTTTGCGACTGCGGAAAATAATATCCGTTTTCGTCTGAAATAATAACAAAATTCTCTCGCCGTAAATGCTCAATAGATTTCCGCAAAGCTCGTTCGTTCATGCCAGTTAAGCGGACTAATTGATTTTTGTGTCGTGCGTTCTCGCTGCCGTTTCCGATTGCTGAAAGAATGGTACTGTACGGCTCGATCTGATAATACCTTGCTTTATCGCTGCATAATTGTTCTTGCATAGCCGCCCCCCTCAGATAATAATAACCTTTGGGCTTTTGCCATTTGGGACTGTTTCAACAATGCTCGCAGCTTTTGTCTGTGGCTGCTGTGATTCCTCAACCCCTAAAAAACGTGCAAAAACAGCGGCATTGACTAACCATTTTTTACCACACTCGATATGAGGGATTAGTCCAGCCCTCAACCATTTACGAATAGTCAACTCCGATATTCCGAAAGTTTTGTGCAGCTCAGGAATTGACATCATGGTTGGAATTGTGACTTTTTCGTACTCGATTTTTATTTCTGCCATTTTTTCCCCTTTCTATTTCGCCGCTGCTGTGATATAATATAAAAAAGCATTAAACAGCGGCTTGGTCGGTTGTCTGTGTTCGTGCTTTGTTCGCCGTTTGGTCTGTTGCAGCAGATCAGGCGGCTTTTTTGTTATTGTGCTGTCGAATTTATGATTTCGGCAGCCTTTTTGCTGAAAAAACGATTGCTGTATTCCAACTGCTTATTTGGATTGTTTTCTCTCCAACGTCGCATGTACTCACGTTTTGCAAGAACAACAGCTTTTTCTTCGTCCGTCAGCTTGGAAATATCTTTCACGAATCTCGCCCCCTTTCATTTTCTTTTATTTATCATAACATCGATATTACGATTTTTCAACACATTAATTTTTATTAATTTTATTTCAGGATTGCTTTATAATAAAAGAAAATAAAACAATTGGCGAATTACCATTTTAAGGCGGTGAAGAATAATGTCATACAAGCGCAAAGGCGATTCGTTTTATTTTACGGTTGATCTCGGTCGTGATATTAGCGGCAGAAAAATTCGTAAATACTTCACTTGGAAAATTGATAAGCGTTACACCGAAAGACAGCTTGCTGCTAAACTTGAACAACTTGAATTTGAATACAAAGAAAAGTTTTTGAACGGTACAGGGAATTTTGACGGAAGAATAAAGTTTGCTGATTTTCTGCCGATCTACTTTGAAAACAAGAAGAACACTCTTTCACCGACTGTTTTTGATAATTATGTTTCCACTCTGACTAATATTTTTAATCCCGTTATCGGTCATATTCCAATAGCTGAAATAAAGGTGCAGCAGCTTCAACGGATAATCAACAGTCTGATAGACGGCAGTTATAAAAGACTTGATAATAAGCCTACAAAGCCGCTTGCAGCGTCCTCAGTACAAAGATATTGCAATATGCTGAAAAGTGTCTTTACAGAGGCGTACAGGCTTGAATTGATTGATAAAAAGCCTACTGACAGACTATCTATTCCGACAGTACAGAGACAAAAAACGATTGTTTATGATAAAACCGAACTCGGAAAAATGCTCACGGCTCTTGATAATGAAGTTGACTACAAAAAGCCGCTGTCTGTATTGTCGGTAAAAGTTATGTTCCGTGCGTTGATTTGGCTATATCTGACAACAGGAATTCGCCGCTGTGAGGCGACTGCTTTGAAATGGTCGGATATTGATTTTGATAATGGTACTATTGAGATTTCAAAATCTTCTTACAAGCGAAAAGGTGAGGAAACAAAAACCAAATGCACCAAAAACGGCGAAAGCCGTTCTGAGGCTTTATCACTTGAATGTGCGTCATATCTTAAACAATGGAAAGACTATCAAATACAAAGGCGGTTTGAACTTGGCTCGGCTTGGCATGGAGAAAACAACCCTCAGAAAGGATTTGTATTCACATCTGTTGACGGTAAAATTATAAGCCCGACTGTCCCGACAGAAATGTTTTCAGATTTTCTTGAAAGAAATAATCTGCCACACATTAAGCTGCACGCTCTCCGACATACTTTTGCAACTTATATGCTCGATAGTGGCGTTAATGTAAAAACCGTTTCTGAAATGCTCGGTCATTCATCGTTAAAAGTTACAAACAGATATGTTCACGATCTCAAAGACAGACAAAAACAGAATGCTGAACAACTTTCAAATATCTACTCGGATTTGAGAAAACAGG
>CACWVH010000022.1 GCA_902764235.1 uncultured Ruminococcus sp. | reverse complement strand
ATCTCTCTCGGCAAGGGCGAGCAGACAACTCTGAAAGCGACCTTTGATCCGACAAATGCAAAAAATAAGAATCTTACATGGACAACAAGCAACAGCAAGATAGTTACTGTTTCAAACGGCAAGATCACCGGAAAGACTAACGGCACTGCAACCATCACAGCAAAGACCAATAACGGCAAAACTGCAAAATGTACAGTAACAGTTAAAAACGCACCCTCTAAGGTAACACTTTCAAAGGGAGTTCTTACCCTTGGTGTAGGCGAGAAATTCTCAGTCACCTCATCAATTCCTGCCGGTTCCGCAGCAGAGGCAAGGGTATACCGCACAAGCAACAGCAGTATCGTCAAAATGACAAGAACCTATTGGCAGGGCGATTTCATAGCTCAGAAGCCGGGTGTGGCATACGTAACAGTACGTCTTTACAACGGCAAGGAAAGTACCTGTAAGGTAACGGTAAAGAAAGCCCCCTCTTCCGTAAATCTTAACAAAACAAGCATGACCCTCAAGGTTGGTCAGACAGGCTCGCTCAGTGCTGTGATTCCCTCTGATTCAGGCTGTGCAACAAGAACCTTTCGTACAAGCAATTCATCGATTGTAAAGATGACAAAAACTAACTGGTCAGGTCAGTTCAAAGCAGTAAAAAAGGGCGTTGCCTATGTCACTGTACGCACCTATAACGGAAAGGAAAAATCCTGCAAAATCACTGTTGTATAAAAAATTTAAGTATAACCTGAATCCGTGAAATTGAATTAAATCGTTTTTTAAAACCTTTCGGATTTTTATTTCAGCCAGGCGGCAGGCGTGCTGCGCACGCCTGCCGCCGTCCCCTAAAGTCTCCCCCTTCCCTTTGGGAAGGGGGACGGGGGGATGGGCGGGATAAGCTGCACCTTACGGGTGAGCAACTTAAAAACCTGAAATGCATAAAACAACGCATTATCTCTGGGTTCTTCAGAACAACCAATAATAAGCTTTACAGATTCAGGTATAATCATAAGGCGGATACGGAGCGTTTTCTCCGTATCCGTTTTTAGGTTATGTTCTATATTTATAGATTATTGTAAATTGATATAGTTGTTATGAAAAATAATAATCATGAGCTGTTCAACTGAAGCTTTTGTTTCAAAAGCAAACGCAATAAAAATTTAAAGCGTTTTGAATGTATCGTCATAACTGATAATTGAAATATTTACTGTTACAGAACTATCGTGAACAAATGCTTTATACAATAATAAATGCATAAATGCATAAATTATACATTTAATTCCAAATTGCAATAATAAATAATGATTATAGTTTATATCTTTATTCGCTGCGGTTAAAATCTGCGTGTAAAATAGACTTAAATAATAAAAATATGTGCAAAAAAATGTTATTAATGCCGAAAATTTACTTATTTGAATAAATATTCATAAAACGCTTGCAAATTGTATAAAAAGTTGTATAATAGTAAACGTAGCGTGTTAGAAAACACGTATCAGCATATTTAAACGGAGGTTATTGTCATGGGTGACATAAAAAAGGTAGTATTGGCTTATTCAGGTGGACTTGATACAAGTATAATAATTCCCTGGCTGAAGGAAAACTATGATAACTGTGAGGTAATTGCAGTATCAGGTGACGTCGGACAGGATACAGAGCTTGAGGGTCTTGAGGAAAAGGCAAAGAAAACAGGCGCTTCAAAGCTTTATATAGAGGATCTTAATAAGGAATTCATCGAGGAATATGTATTCCCGACTATCAAGGCTGATGCAGTCTACGAGAGCAAATATCTTCTCGGCACATCCTTTGCACGTCCTATAATTGCAAAGAGAATAGTTGAGATCGCTCTTGCAGAGGGCGCAGATGCTATTTGCCACGGCTGCACAGGCAAGGGCAACGATCAGGTTCGTTTTGAGCTTGCAATCAAGGCATTCGCTCCTGATATGAAGATCATCGCTCCCTGGAGAGAGTGGGATCTCAAATCACGTGATGAGGAGATCGCTTATGCGGAAGCACACAATATTCCGCTCAAGATAACAAGAGAAACAAATTATTCAAAGGATAAGAATATATGGCACATTTCACATGAGGGTCTTGATCTTGAGGATCCTGCAAATGAGCCTATGTACAATAAGGAAGGCTTCCTTGAGCTTGGCGTCAGCCCTGAGCAGGCTCCTGATAAGCCTACCTATGTAACGATTTCCTTTGAGAAGGGTAATCCTGTTGCAATTGACGGTGAAAAAATGGATTCAGTCGAGCTTGTAAAGAAGCTCAATAAGCTTGGCGGTGAGAACGGTATCGGTATCGTTGACCTCGTAGAGAACAGGCTTGTCGGTATGAAGTCAAGAGGTGTTTATGAGACACCCGGCGGAACTATCCTCTATCATGCACACAATAAGCTTGAGGAGATCACACTTGACAGAGACACATACCATTTCAAGCAGCAGGTAGGTCTGCGCTTTGCAGAGCTTGTTTACTTCGGTCAGTGGTACACACCTCTCAGAAAGGCACTTTCAGCTTTCGTTGATTCAACACAGGAAACTGTAACAGGCGATGTAAAACTCAAGCTCTACAAGGGTAATATCATTGATGCAGCGGTTACTTCACCGTATTCACTTTATGATCCCGATATCGCAACATTTGACGAGGATGAGGTTTACGATCAGAAGGACAGCGCAGGCTTCATCAATCTGTTCGGTCTTCCGATCAAGGTGCAGGCTAAAAAAGGTCTTATCAAGGAATAATTTTTACAGCCTAAAATAAACAAAATATGTCAGGGCGAATAGTTTAATTACTGTCCGCCCGACTTATTGTTTTTCAGAATTTGCCGTTTTCCGCATTTTCATATGCGTATGCAAATACGGAAAATGACAGACCGAAGAACGGTCTGAATAAAAAGGAGTGTAAACAGATGAAACTATGGGCAGGAAGGTTTTCTAAGGAAATCGATAAAAAAACAAATGACTTCAACTCTTCAATTTCATTCGACAGCAGAATGTTCAGAGAAGATATTGAGGGAAGTATTGCTCATGCAACCATGATTGGCGAGTGCGGAATTATCGAGAAAAGCGAAGCCGATGCTATAATAAAAGGTCTTGAAGGTATTCTTGCAGATATTGAAAGCGGAAAGCTTGAGATAGACCCTAATGCTGAGGATATCCATACCTTTATCGAGGGTGAGCTTACCGAAAGACTCGGGCAGACAGGTAAGAGACTTCATACCGCAAGAAGCAGAAACGATCAGGTTGCTCTTGATATAAGACTTCATCTGAAAAAGGAAATAAAGAATATCAGGGCAATGGTAACTGAGCTTATAGAGGTGATCTGTAATAAGGCAGAGGAATACAGCTCAGCGGTAATGCCGGGATATACCCATCTCCAGAGAGCACAGCCCATAACCTTTGGTCATCACCTTATGGCATATGCTGAAATGCTCCTGAGAGATATCGACAGGCTTGAGTGTGCGTACAGACATACCGACAGTAATCCTCTCGGCAGCGGCGCACTTGCAACGACAACATATCCCATAGACAGAACTATAACGACAAGACTTCTTGGTTTTGAAAACATCTGCCAGAACAGTCTTGACGGCGTATCAGACAGAGATTTCTGCATGGAGCTTGCTGCAGCATTATCAATTATAATGGTGCATCTTTCGAGATTCTCAGAGGAAATTATAATGTGGTGCAGCTGGGAATTCAAGTTTGTAGAGCTTGATGATGCTTTTTCCACCGGATCAAGCATTATGCCGCAGAAGAAGAATCCTGATATAGCAGAGCTTGTAAGAGGAAAGTCAGGCAGAGTATTCGGCGATCTTATGACGCTTCTTACAGTTATGAAGGGTATAGCACTTGCTTATAACAAGGATATGCAGGAGGATAAGGAGGCAATTTTTGACGCTGTTGATACAGTAAAAATGTGTCTCACAGCCTTTACTCCCATGATAGATACAATGAAGGTCATTCCTGAAAATATGAGAAAAGCAGCCGCTAATGGCTTTATAAATGCTACAGACTGTGCAGATTATCTTGTAAAAAAGGGACTTCCTTTCCGTGATGCATACAAGGCAACCGGAACGCTTGTTGCACTGTGCATTGAGAAAAAGACAACACTTGAGGAGCTTCCGATAGAGGAATATAAAAATATCTGCGATACCTTTGACGAGGGTGTGTATGAAGCAATATCCCTTGAAAACTGTGTAAACGGAAGAAAGGCACTCGGCGGTCCTGCAAGTGAAAATGTAAAAGCTCAGGCAAAGAGAGTAAGAGAATTATTAAAATAATGAATATATAGTTTTGCTGCTGTGTCCGGCGGCATGGTATTCTGATACTGTTCTATTTGAGCAGAAATAAAATGATTTAAAAAAGAGGTAAGGAAATGAAAATAAAAGCAGGAATAATAGGAGCAACAGGATATGCAGGTGCTGAGCTTGTACGTATACTGCTGACTCATCCGGAAGCAGAGATTACAGTGATAAGCTCAGTAAGCTTTGAGGGAAAGAAGCTCAGCGAGGTTTATCCTTCATACAAGAGTCTTTGTGATATGGAATGCAAAACACAGGATGAAGTTGTTGAAAAGAGTGATGTTATCTTTGCAGCACTTCCTCACGGTCTTTCACAGGAGCTTGCGGCTCAGTGCGATAAGGCAGGAAAAGCATTTATTGACCTTGGCGCAGATTTCAGACTTGAAAGCGAAGAGGAATATAAGGAATGGTACGGCTGTGATTTTCTCGATCACGATCTTCACAAAAGATCTGTATATGGTTTACCAGAGCTTTTCAGAGAGAATATCAAGGGCAAAAGAATAATAGCTAACCCCGGCTGCTATACAACTGGCGCACCTCTTGCACTTGCACCTGCTGTAAAAGCCGGTCTTGTAAGCACAGACGGTATCATAGTTGATTCAAAATCAGGTGTAACAGGAGCCGGAAGAAAACCGAATCAGGGAAATCACTACCCTGAGCTGAACGAAGGCTTCCATGCATATAAGGTCGCAAATCACAGACATACACCTGAGATTGAACAGACACTTTCAAAGCTTTCCGGAAAGGATGTTACAATAACCTTTGTGCCGCATCTTCTGCCTGTGAATCGCGGGATCATATCTACCTGTTATGCAATAATAAAGGAAGGCGTAACATTTGAACAGATCAGAGAGGAATATGAAAATTTCTATAAGGATGAATTTTTCGTAAGACTTCTTCCGGATGGAGCAAACGCTGATATACATAATATAAAATATTCAAATTTCTGTGATATTTCACTCCATCACGATAAGCGCACAAATACACTTGTCGCTATTTCAGCAATAGATAATATGGTAAAAGGTGCAGCCGGACAGGCAATACAGAATATGAATATCATATTCGGACTTGACGAAAAGACCGGACTGGTAATAGTACCGCCTGCATTCTGATAATACTGGATATCTGAAATATAACAATTGAATTAGCAGATGCAGAAATTCAGTTTCTGCATTGTCCGGGACAGTGTTCCGGTTTCAGGAGGGAATAATATTGAATTATAAGGTAATAGAAGGTTCAGTAACAGCGGCAAAGGGCTTTAAAGCCGCAGGAATACACTGTGGGATCAGGAAAAATAAATCCAAGCGTGATCTCGGACTTATTTTCTGCGAAACAAAGTGTACTGCAGCTGCTGTATATACAACTAATTTAGTACAAAGCTCACCAATCACTATTTGTAAGAAGAATCTTGCAAACGGTTATGCACAGGCAGTAATCGCAAACAGCGGTAATGCAAATACCTGCAATGCTGACGGTGAGATCAAAGCATGGAAAATGTGCGAGCTTGCAGCGAATGAACTGGGTATCGAAGCAGAGGATGTTATCGTTGCATCCACCGGTGTTATCGGGCAGAGGCTTCCGATCGAGCCTATCGAGCAGGCAATAACTCCGCTTGTAAAGGAGCTTACTGATGACCTGCAGGGAGCATCAGACTGTGCAGAAGCAATTATGACGACCGATACAATAAAAAAAGAATTTGCTATTGAAACTTCCATTGGCGGAAAGACCATAAGAATAGGCGGTATCTCAAAGGGCAGTGGAATGATCCACCCAAATATGGCAACAATGCTCTGCTTTGTAACAACGGATGCTGCGATATCTTCGGAAATGATACAAAAGGCTGTCAAGCACGCTGCGGATAAAAGCTTCAATATGATAAGCATCGACGGAGATACTTCAACAAACGATATGTTATCCGTAATGGCTTCAGGACTTGCCGGAAATGATGAAATCATGACCGAAGGTCAGGAGCTTAACGAATTTACTGAAGCACTCACCACAGTTTGCAGGGAGCTTTCAAGAATGATGGCTAAGGACGGAGAGGGAGCAACAAAGCTTCTCGTCTGCAAGGTAAGCGGAGCAAAAACTGAAAATGACGCTAAAGGTATAGCAAAATCAGTGATCTGTTCAAGTCTTCTCAAGGCTGCAATGTTCGGAGCAGATGCCAACTGGGGACGTGTTCTTTGTGCAATCGGTTATTCAGGCTGTGATGTTGATGTACATAAGGTAAATGTTTCTTTCTCATCAGCAGCCGGAAGAATAGATGTATGCAAAAACGGTGCAGGCATTGATTTTTCAGAAGAACTTGCAAAGGAAATACTTGTTCTTGACGAAATAGATATTATCGTAGAGCTTGGCGACGGAGATTCTTGTGCAGAAGCCTACGGCTGCGACCTGACATATGATTATGTCAGAATCAACGGAGATTACAGAACATAACAGGGAGTTGGAAATCATGCATAATATTGCAGATCAGGATCGTGCCAATATTCTTATTCAGGCACTTCCTTATATTCAAAGATGGGCAGGTCAGACCATTGTCATAAAATACGGCGGAAATGCCATGATAAATGATGAGCTTAAGGATGCAGTAATGAGTGATATCGTTCTTCTTCAGCTTGTCGGCATAAATGTTGTACTTGTTCACGGAGGCGGACCCGAGATAAGCCAGATGCTCACAAAGATCGGAAAAGAAAGCAAATTCGTCAACGGTCTGCGTGTGACGGATGCAGAAACCATAGATGTTGTCCAGATGGTTCTTGCCGGAAAAGTAAATAAGACTCTTGTTCAGCTTCTTGAGCAGCACAGCGGTAAGGCAATAGGACTATGCGGACTTGACGGAAGGATGATAATGGCTGAAAAGGTCATTTCATCTGAGGATCTTGGTTTTGTCGGAGAGATAACAGAGGTTAATACAGGCGTTATCACCGACGCTACAAAAAATGGCTATATCCCGATTATTTCTACAATAGCAGGCGGATATAACGGTGCTGTATATAATATCAATGCAGATCTTGCCGCTGCAAGGATAGCAGCTGAGCTTAAAGCAGCAAAGCTGATACTTATGACTGATATAAAGGGTCTTCTTAAAAACAAGGAAGACGAAGACACGCTTATTCCTGTTGTCAACGTCAGCGAGGTGCCTTCACTGAAAAGAGAAGGAATAATTTCCGGTGGAATGATCCCGAAGATCGATTGTTGTGTTGAAGCTGTAAGACGTGGAGTAAAAAGGGCACATATCATTGACGGAAGAATACCTCATTCAATTCTTATTGAGATGTTCTCTGACGAAGGAATAGGCACAATGTTCTACTGAGAATTGATCTGAGAGGCAGTATTATGATAATTGATACAAATGCAATAATCGGGATCTTACTTCTGGGCATTACAAGTATAATAATGTTCTGTGTATCATTTCGTTCATATAAAAAAGGAAAAATGTTTAAACAACGATGTACTCTGTGTGTGCAGGGAACAGTTGCTGATATTGTAAAAGAGGATGATGGCCCCGGAGAAGCCCCGAAGCCTTATCGTGTTTACGAATATACAGTCAACGGAAAGCTTTACAGAAAAAAAGCAAAGCTGAGCAGAATACCTGATTATGCTCCAGGCGAAGAAATAGATGTATTTTGCGATCCGGATGACCCTGATTTCTATTATATAGAAAGACGTTCGGATTTTCAGATATGCATTGTAGCCCTGACGGTTGCATTACTATCTCTTGCCGGAATAATAATGTATGCAGTATTCATGCTCTGAACTGCTGACATTTAAGAATGTATTGAATCTGAGATTAAAATAGAGGTGTAGTAAATGACCTTTGAGGAAATAAAAAATGAAGAACAAAATTATATGATGCATACCTACGGACGCTTTAATGCCGCTGTCGTAAGCGGTAAGGGTGCGACTGCAAAGGACGAATCCGGAAAGGAATATATTGACTTTACAAGCGGAATAGGTGTAAACTGTCTTGGTTACTGTGATGACGGTTGGGTAAAGGCAGTAGCTTCACAGGCTGCAACAATACAGCATATTTCAAATCTGTACTATTCACCGCTTCAGACAGAGGTATCAAAGAAGCTTTGTGAGCTTACCGGAATGGATAAGGTCTTTCTTTGCAACAGCGGTGCTGAGGCAAACGAATGTGCAATAAAGATCGCAAGAAAATACAGCTTTGATAAATACGGCAAGGGCAGGCAGAAGATCCTTACACTTGTCAATTCATTCCACGGCAGAACAGTTACGACCCTTGCCGCAACAGGACAGGATGTATTTCATAATTATTTTTTCCCGTTTACAGAAGGCTTTGATTATGTCACAGCCAATGATGCAGAAGACCTTGAAGGAAAGCTTGGCGAAGATGTATGTGCTTTATTTATAGAGCTTGTTCAGGGAGAAGGCGGTGTTATGCCGCTGTCAGATGAATTTGTTTCAGCTGCTGCAAAGCTGTGTCAGGAAAAGGATATACTTCTTATGATAGACGAAGTACAGACAGGTATGTCAAGGACAGGAACTGTCTATTGCTATGAGCAGTATGGTATAAAACCGGATGTTATCACATCTGCAAAAGGACTCGGCGGCGGCGTTCCGATAGGAGCCTGCATTTGCAGCGAAAAGCTCTCCGGAGTTATGACAGCAGGAACGCACGGAACGACATTCGGCGGAAATCCGATAGCATGTGCTGCGGCAAAGGAGGTTCTTTCGCGGGTTACTACTAAGGAATTTCTTGAAGAAGTCAATAAAAAAGGCGCTTATATAAGAGAAAAGCTCTCTGCTCTTCCCAATGTCAGGGAAATCAGGGGCAAGGGCATGATGATTGGTATTGTAACAGAGAAAAACAATGCTAAGGAGATCGCAGTAAAATGTGTTGAAAACGGACTGCTTATTCTTACTGCAAAGGATCTTCTCAGACTTCTGCCGCCGCTTAATATAAGCTATGAAGAAATCGATAAGGGTATTGAAATACTCAGCAGGGTCATGGATATGTGAGTCTGAAAAATAATAAATAACCGTTGCAGAAAAATGCAATGGATTAATAAATTCTGGAGGTCAGAAAAATGAAACATTTACTGAAAATGCTTGATCTGTCTTCTGAGGAAGTAATTGAGATACTTAATCTCGCAGATCAGCTCAAATATGAGCAGAAGCATGGAATTGCTCATAAGCATCTTGAAGGAAAATCCCTCGGTCTTATCTTTGAAAAGGCTTCAACAAGGACAAGGGTTTCCTTTGAGGTAGGTATGTACCAGCTCGGCGGACAGCCGATATTCCTTTCATCAAAGGATATGCAGATAGGCAGGGGTGAGCCGGTGCAGGATACAGCAAGAGTTCTTTCACGTTATCTTGACGGTATTATGATCCGTACCTTCGAGCAGAAGGAGGTTGAGAATCTTGCAAATTACGGAAGTATCCCGATCATCAATGGTCTTACAGATTTCTGCCATCCCTGCCAGATACTCGCTGATCTTATGACTATCCGTGAATTCAAGGGTAAGCTTTCAGGCCTGAAAATGGCATTCATCGGTGATGGAAATAATATGATGAATTCACTGATCGTAGGCGCTCTCAAAACAGGAATGTCTATTTCTGTTGCTTGTCCGGAGGGCTACGAGCCTGATTCTCAGGTTCTTGACTTTGCTAAGGAATACGGCGAAAAATTTGGAATGTTCCGCACTCCGAAGGAAGCTGTTGTTGATGCAGACGTAGTTATCACGGACGTATGGGCATCAATGGGACAGGAAGGTGAAGCAGAAAAGCGCAGGAAGGCATTTGACGGCTATCAGGTTAATGCTGAGCTTATGTCACTTGCTAAGCCTGATGCTATGGTACAGCATTGTCTGCCTGCACACAGAGGCGAGGAGATAACTGAAGATGTATTTGAAGCTCATGCAGATGAAATATTCGAGGAAGCTGAAAACAGACTCCATGCCCAGAAGGCAGTCATGGTAAAATGCCTTTCAGATAACTGATAAAAACACAGCCCCGCATTATGCGGGGCAAATATAATATTATTCGGATGTGATGTTGTGTCAAGAAAAGTAACATATATGCTTGCAAGGATTTTGAAAATGAATTATTTCAAGATGTTCAGAATTGCAGGAGCTGTATCGAAGAAATGTGATAAATCCTTTGTAGGCGTTGTCAGGGATATGGTTCACTGCGGAATGAAATATCAGGCAGGATATTATGATTATCAGGAATTTGAATTTTATAATCTTAATGAAGAGCAAAGAGCGACCTATCTTACAAGAGGCAAGAATAATGCTATTATCATTAAATATAATAACAAGGAATATATGAATATATTTGATGATAAGATCACATTCAACAGGAAATTCAATGATTTTCTTAATCGTGACTGGCTTGATCTTGATAATGCAGACTTTGAAGCTTTTGAAGCCTTTACAAAAAAACATCCGGTCATAATGGCAAAGCCGGCGGACGGAATAGGCGGAATCGGTGTAGAAAAATATAATGCTGAGGATTATAAGGATCTTAAAGCCTTGTATGAGGGTCTGATAAAGAAAAAACAGAATCTTATCGAAACGTTTATCACTCAGCACCCGGATATGAATGTACTTTATGACCGCTCGGTCAATACTATGAGAATGTTTACCTTCTGCAAGGATGGCAAGGGTTACTTTCTTCAGGCTATATTGAAAATAGGAAACGGCGGAGTTGTAGATAATTTCTCAAGCGGCGGAATGTATACCTTTGTTGAAGATAACGGTATTGTAGAGGTACCTGCGATCGACAAGGAGGACAAGCTCTATGAAAAGCATCCGGTAACAGGTACATCTATAATAGGCTTTAAGGTACCGATGTTTGACGAGGCTGTTGAGCTTGTAAAAAGAGCTGCTGAGGTCGTTCCTGAAGTAGGCTATGTCGGCTGGGATGTTGGCATAAGCGACAAAGGTCCGGTAATTATCGAAGGAAATTCATTTCCGGGAGTTTTCCAGAAAAGGGCAAGCCTGAGTAAGGACAAAACAGGAATAATCCCTAAGTACAGACAATATATGGATATCTGAATAATAAGGCTTCTGACCTGAAATAAGGCAGAAGCTTTTTCTTTTCAGAATATATTTCACAGAAAAACAAGTAATTTGGTTATTTATGTCATGTCATAGAAAAAATAATAATGTCTTTGTTAAAAATTTATCTTTACAATTCATTATAAAGCTGATAAACTATAAGAGTAATGATAAAAAATTAACAAATGGCGGTGAATCAAATGCATAAGTATCAGAATATTTCAGCACCGGTTATTAAACGTCTGCCTCGGTATTATCGTTTTCTTGGCGAGCTTCTGGATAAGGGAGTAACAAGAATATCTTCAAGAGAATTGTCTCAGAAGATGGGGCTTACTGCATCTCAGATCAGACAGGATCTGAACTGTTTCGGAGGCTTCGGTCAGCAGGGATATGGCTACGCAGTTGAGAGTCTGTACAATGAGATTGGCAATATACTTGGACTTGACCATAACTATAATACGATTCTCATCGGAGCCGGAAATCTCGGA
The DNA here is from genome assembly GCA_902764235.1 of uncultured Ruminococcus sp. GTDB lineage: Bacteria > Bacillota > Clostridia > Oscillospirales > Acutalibacteraceae > UBA1213. The sequence continues at coordinate 7,566 of CACWVH010000022.1, read as the reverse complement.
AAGGCTGTTGCAGTACATATGTCATTTGAAAAAAGAGGATTCAGGCTTACAGGTATATTTGATAATGATAAATCGAAGATCGGGACAAAAATCAGGGATATTGCTGTTTCCGATCTTGCGGAGCTTGAAGATTTCTGCAAGAACAACAATACCGATGCAGCAATACTTTGTGTTCCCAAAGAGGCGGCACCTGAGATCGCCGAAAGATTATATAGTCTTGGTATCCGTAATTACTGGAATTTCAGTCATTATGATCTCTCGGTACAGTATCAGGATATTGTTGTAGAAAATGTTCACTTAAATGACAGCCTGATGATCCTATGTTACAGGATAACAGACGCATATGAAGACCAGGAATAATTCAAATCTGAATAGAAATGTAATACCCTTCAGGTAATATAAGCACCATTTAAGGGATCGCCGATTGATCCGGACTCAGCATAGTCAGACATAAAAGTTATGAAAGCTCCACATATATTGTGGCAATTCATAAACAGGTTCATTCAGCGTTTTCTTGATATGATGCTTATTTTTTGGTATTGCAGGTCAGGAATAATTATGAAAAAGAAAAATGGTAATGTTATCGTTCTGGATTTTAAAAACAAAAAAGTTGAGGAAACAAATAATAAGAATCAGCTCCGGGCTTTGCTTGATACACTTGTATTTTCTTTGATAGCACTTCTGATAGGCACGGTGACAGGAGCAATAGACGCATTTTTCGGAACTGTTCTTCTGAAGGTTACCGAAATAAGAGAGGAATACACCTATTTTTTTCTTCCGTTTTTAGCAGCAGCCGGACTTCTGATTGTGTTTTTATATGACCGCTTCGGCAAGGAAGTAAACAATGGAATGTCTCTTATAATAGAACGCGCAAAAAATAATTCAAGCTCAATCAAGCTGAGACTGATCCCCTTTGTCACCCTCAGCACCTGGATAACTCACCTCTTTGGCGGAAGTGCCGGAAGAGAAGGAGTTGCGGTTCAGATAGGCGGAACCTTAGGCAGCTTTGTTTCGCAGAAGCTGAATTTTAAAGAAAGCTCCTCAGCGAAGATACTGACGATCTCCGGAATGGCAGCTGGCTTCGGAGGGCTGTTCAGAACACCGATGGCTGCTGTTTTTTTTGCAACAGAGGTTCTGTCGGAGGGTACAATAGAAATAACTGCTCTTTTTCCTTCATTTGTCGCTGCATATACAGCGAGCTTCGTTTCAGGCTTTCTCGGACTTGAAAGGTTCAGCGTTGATCTCGGTGTGAATTTTGAAATAAATATTAATAACGCTGCACTTCTTTGTCTTGCGGGCATACTTTTCGGAATAACGGGAGGCTCATTCGCATTTTTTCTTAAAAAGACAAAAAAGCTATTTGCAGATATAATAAAAAACCCCTATTTAAGAATCGCTATTGCAGGAATAATAATTTCAGCAGCCTCTATGCTGCTGTATTCAGGACGCTATTCAGGTCTGGGAACTAATCTGATAAATGCCGCTGTGAACGGTGAAGATATATATTACTGGGATTTTGCACTGAAAATGCTTTTCACGATAATAACAGTGTCGGCAGGTTTTCAGGGCGGTGAGGTGACGCCGTTGTTTTCCATCGGGTCTGCACTTGGTGCAGTAATTGCCATGCTTTCCGGTCTGCCTGTTCCGTTTGTTGCGGCTCTTGGATATGCAGCTGTTTTCGGAGCAGCGACAAATACTATAATAGCTCCTGTTTTTATAGGTGCGGAGATTTTCGGATATGAATATCTTCCATATTTTTTTGCAGTCTGTGTACTTGCATATTCCTCAAACGGTAATAACAGCATATATGCATATGAAAGAAAAAGGAAGAAAAACAGACTGATACGAATTTCAAAGGATTAAGCCGAGATGCACTGTCATGGAATAATATAACGAAATTATCCATATTATTAAATACCGATGCATGAATTGCGCCAGACAGATCTGAAAGACATAGTTTTCAGATCAGTAAAACAGAATTGACAATTCAGTATATGCTTTGTCAGGAGGTATTGAAATGGAGTATTATATTATGCCGTGTATATGTGTAGGAGTCATATTGTTTCTGATAATTATACAGGTTATAATGCATTCAGAGCATCCCGTCAGATCAGCATTTTTCTCACTTATTCCTGGTCTGACAGCAATGCTATGCATAAATCTGCTCAGCGGTTATACATCTGTTGCAATACCGGTAAGCCCGATGTCGCTTGCTGTATCCGCAGTTCTTGGAATACCGGGTGTTACTGCCCTTCTGATAATACAAAGGATTCTTTAGTATCGGCATACTTAAATAAGGAAGCGCTGATTAATTTGTAAATATGCGTTTGGGATATTGTTGGTAAAATAATTTCAGGCGTTCAGTAACCTTCAATCAGCAAAAAAATCGGCATTATTAGGTCTGTGGTGAAGAACGGAGCATAAGCGCATCGACACTCGCAAAATTGACAGGGGAGGCACTGCGACGCAGACGGAATTGTTCGTGTAAAATAGTTCTGGGACTTTTAAAGCAGAAATGACGTTAGCAGTTCAGTCTGAAAAGGCATGGCGGTGCCCGGGAAATCTTTTTCAGACTGACTAAGCAGTGAATCAAGGGTCCAGCGTCACGCTGGCGGGAATTATTTTTCTTGTAATTTTGATAGTATGATGTTATAATAAAACAGATAAACAGAGAACTGCGTGAGCAGTATATCTGTAACAGAAGATTCTCTTGCGAGAATGGTGATAATAAAAAAGGAGAAATTCTTGATATGGATATTAATAATGCATTTGATATTATTGTAGGCAAAGCAGAAAGGGTCCTCAGAGCAAAAGGCTTCAGACGGGAAACAGTAGCTGATTCTGAGGAGGAATTAACAGCTCTTTATATCGGTGATCTTGCTTATAGCATAGTATATACTTTTTCTAACAAAAGAATAGTTCTTCGTTCCTGCCAGCTTGAGGAGGACGCTCCTGATAATGAATGGAAAACACTTGCAACATGGCTCTTTGATCCTGACAGTGACGGTACAAAAGAGGCTGAGAGCATAGGTGAAGACTTTGCGGAAACTATCAGAGGTCCAAAACAGTCATCTGCTATGCAGAAACAGAAAAAACGCAAGAAAGATGGAGAGAATAATGTTGATCCGCTTTTCCTTGCAAACAGAATGGTAACATATTTTCCGGGCTTAAAGGATGAGATTGCCTATGAAAAGGCTCATTATGAATCATTCAGGGGAGTTACCTTTGCAGATGAAAAAATAGCCCCGAGATTCGGCAAAATGATTGAAGAGGCTAATGAGAAGAAGATCGAAAAAATATCACAGGGACTGACAGCATTGTATACCTCAGGAGATCTTGATACAAAGGGAATAATCACATATATTCTTCTGAATTCTGTAGAAGACGATGAAAAATTCGCAAAGCTTATTGAAGCATTTTCCGATAACGATAAGAAGATAATGAAAGCCGCAAGAAAACTCAGAGGAAAGAATATAAAGCCTGAAAAGCCGAAAAAGCAGAAAAAATTTATTTCTGATACACTTGGGCAGCAATAATCATGGATAATCCGCCTCTGATGCCGGTTTTACAAAAAAATTAAAAAAATACTTGACAATAAGCCGACGCTTGTGGTATATTAGTATTACCTCAAGGGAGGCTTATTTTTTTGTGCCTTTTTTGAGGGAGGCTAAATTATTCCGAAATACCGGGAGGTGCCGACATGAGAGTAAAAATAACACTAGCCTGCACAGAGTGCAAACAGCGCAACTACAACACAATGAAAAACAAGAAAAACGATCCGGATAGACTCCAGATGAACAAGTACTGCAGATTCTGCAAAAAGCATACTCTGCACAAAGAGACTAAGTGATTGAACGGAGGATATTTATGGCAAAGAAAAAAGCTAATGAAAAAAAGCCCAATATCTTTAAAAGAATGGGTAAGGGCATAGCTAAGTTCTTCCGTGATATCAAGAGTGAAATCAAGAAGATCGTTTGGCCTACGCCAAAGACAACCTTCAAGAACATGGGAATCGTACTGCTGGCAATGCTTATTGTCGGAGTAGTCGTTTTCGGACTTGATGCTGGTCTTGGTTGGCTTCTTGGCTTTGTGATGCACGTTTCGTAAGATCGTAATACGGAGGCGATAATATGTCAGATAACCAGACGCCGGAAACGGTCAATAATACTGTACCGAGCAGATCAAAATCTGCTGCTGAAGCGAAATGGTATATTGTGCATACATATTCCGGATACGAGAATAAGGTACTCACAACGCTAAAACAAAAAGTGGAGAATATGGGTCTGAAGGATCAGTTTCCCGATATTGTAATTCCTGTGGAAAAAGTCCGTGAAATCGTCAAAAAGAAAGTAAAGGGCAAGGATGGAAAATACAAGAAGGATGAATACGGAGACTTCATCGAGGAAGATACAGAGATAATCAGTGAATTCAAAATATTCCCGAGCTATGTATTTATCAAGATGATAATGTCAGATGACAATCAGAATATTGTCAGATCCGTAAGAGGCTGTACTGGATTTGTGGGACTAAATTCCATGAATGCTACCGAAAAGGTAGGAGGCTCAGTAATTCACAACGCTCCTCCGGCTCTTTCAGAGGAAGAGGTAAAGGAGCTTGGTCTCGAGGCAGACAACGAAGAAAACAAGCTTGAGCTTAAATTAAGGTTCAAGGTTGGTGACAGTGTAAGGATTATCGGACAATATTGCCCGTTTGAGGATCCGGTCTGCGTAGTCGAATCGATCGACGAAGAGAACAACAGCGTAACCGTCATAGGAAATATGTTCGGACGCAAAATACCTGCAGATCTGCCTGCATCAGATGTTGAACCGGCAGATTGAAGGTAAAAAGGTTAATAACGCAAAGCGTTATTATAGAGGGACTTGTCCCTCGTGGGAGGAAGCGGCAAAATCAGTATGGCCGCTCCGACATTTACCACGAATTTTGGAGGTGCAAAGAAAATGGCTCAGAAGGTAACAGGCTTGATAAAGCTTCAGATACCTGCCGGAAAAGCAACCCCGGCGCCGCCTGTTGGTCCTGCATTAGGTCAGCATGGTGTAAATATCAGTGCGTTCACAAAGGAATTCAATGAGCGTACAAAGAAGGATGCAGGTCTTATTATTCCTGTTGTAATTACAGTATATGCAGACCGTTCATTCACATTCGTTACAAAGACCCCTCCCGCAGCAGTTCTTATCAAGAAGGCTTGCGGCATTGAAACAGCATCGGGTGAACCGAATAAAAAGAAGGTTGCTAAGATTACCCGCAAGCAGGTTCAGGAGATCGCAGAGACAAAAATGCCTGATCTTAACGCTGCAACAGTAGAAACTGCCTGCTCAATGATCGCAGGTACAGCCCGCTCAATGGGTATCGAAGTAGTAGATTAATTACCCGGGTGGGAGGAAATAGATCCGATTTTACCACTCAATAGGGAGGACAAAAATGAAACACGGTAAGAAATATGTCGATGCTGCAAAGCTTATCGACAAAACAAAAGCATATGATGCTAATGAGGCAATTGACGTATGCCTTAAGACCGGTACCGCAAAGTTTGATGAAACAGTAGAGCTTCATGTAAAGCTTGGTGTTGACTCACGTCACGCTGATCAGCAGGTAAGAGGCGCTATCGTACTTCCTAACGGTACAGGTAAGCAGGTAAGAGTTCTTGCTATCTGCAAGGGCGATAACGTAGCAAAGGCTCAGGAGGCCGGAGCTGAGTTTGTTGGTGCAGAAGAGTTCACACAGAAGATCCAGAACGAGGGTTGGATGGACTTTGATGTACTTATCACAACACCCGATATGATGGGACTTGTTGGACGTCTTGGTAAGGTGCTTGGTCCGAGAGGACTTATGCCTAACCCGAAGGCCGGTACAGTAACACCTGATATAGCTAAGGCTGTAAAAGAGGCTAAGGCTGGTAAGATTGAGTATCGTCTTGATAAGACAAACATTATTCACTGCCCGATCGGTAAGGTATCCTTCGGCACAGAGAAGATCGCTGAAAACTTTGATGCACTTCTCGGCGCTATCATCAAGGCTAAGCCTGCCGCAGCAAAGGGTCAGTATATCAAATCTTGTGCAGTAGCAACCACAATGGGACCCTCTGTAAAGATCAACCCCTCAAAGATAAACGGTGCTGTTTGATTAATTTCAGAATAGTACTTGACATATGCACCTTTGTGTGCTATAATCAATATTGCTGTTGACCAAAGACAGCAGGTGCTGAAAAGCATAAAGGGTCATCCCACCTGCCGAGGTAAGCGTATGTAATTATTATTAAGGGTAATTATGCGCCTTCTCGGTAACGGGAGGGCGCAGTTTTATATGCGTCAAAATTCAAGGAGGTGAATTGTTTTGCCAAGTCAGAAGGTATTAGAGCAGAAGCAGCAGGTAGTAAGCGATCTTGCTGAGAGAATTCAGGGCTCAGTTGCTGGTATCATCGTATCCTATGAGGGTATCAATGTTGCTGACGACACAAAGCTCCGTAAGGATCTTCGTGAAGCAGGCGTTAAATACACTGTTGTAAAGAACACGCTCATCAAGCGTGCAGCTGAAAAGGCAGGACTTAACGGAATCGCTGAGGTACTTCACGGTACATCAGCAATCGCAACAAGCGAAGAGGATTATGTAGCAGCAGCTCGTATTCTTCAGAAGTTTGCTGACGGTCATAAGACATTTGAGGTTAAGACAGGTTATCTCGATAACGAGGTTATCAGTCTTGAGAAGATCCAGAGCCTTGCTAAGCTCCCGAGCAGAGAAGTACTTCTTGCAAATGTACTCGGTGCATTCCAGGCTCCTATCGCATCCTTCGCAAGAGCTGTACAGGCTATTGTTGATAAGGGCGGCGAGGCTGCACCGGCTGAGGAAGCAGCTGCAGAAGCAGAGGCTCCGGCTGAAGCATAATCAATATTTACTTAAATTTAAAAATTTGGAGGTAAATCACCATGGCATCAGAAAAGGTTACAAATATCATTGAAGAATTAAAGGGTCTTACAGTTCTCGAGCTTTCAGAGCTTGTACACGCTGTAGAGGACGAGTTCGGCGTATCAGCTGCTGCTGCAGTTGCTGTTGCTGCTCCTGCTGAGGGCGGTGCTGCTGCTGAAGAGAAGACAGAGTTTGATGTTGTTCTCAAGAGCGCAGGCGCAGAGAAGATCAAGGTTATCAAGGTTGTACGTGAGATCACAGGTCTCGGTCTTAAGGACGCTAAGGCTCTCGTAGACGGTGCTCCTAAGACACTTAAGGAAGCTGTAAGCAAGGATGACGCTGAGGCTATCAAGGCTAAGCTTTCTGAGGTTGGCGCTGAGGTAGAAGTTAAGTAATTAAGACCTTGAGTATGTTTGTTACTTATCACACTACAAATTCAGGAGGTGCTATCAATGGCAAAATGTGAAATTTGCAACAAGGGAGTTACCTTCGGTATAAAGGTTTCTCACTCACACAGACGCTCAAACAGAGCTTGGAAGCCGAACGTAGTTAAAGTAAAGGCTATTGTTAACGGTACACCCAAGAGAGTTAATGTATGCACCCGTTGCCTCCGTTCAGGCAAGGTTACAAGAGCAGTCTGATTTA
>CACWVH010000021.1 GCA_902764235.1 uncultured Ruminococcus sp. | reverse complement strand
GGGGGTTGGTTATGCTGATTATAATTGTAAGTGTAAAATTATAATTGGCGATGGTTTTTGAATTCTGACTCTGATGCAGTTCAATCTGAATAAGTATGGCGGTGCCCGGGAAAAACTTTATCAGGCTGACTAAGCCGTGAATCGCGGCAGCGGAGGCACTCCGCTGATTATAATTTTTACGTACCGCTGTTTACTTTTTTGTTGACATATTGTATAATATAATTTATAACTAAAGTCTGATTAATATCATTTCTTACAATTTGTTTTGTTGATAATCAGACTATAAAATATCAGGAACATACTTTTATGTGCAGCACTGAATAATATAAGGAAGTGAGAAATATGCAGGAAAATATTTGCAGTATACCGGTGAATGATGTTTTTTTGCCTAAGGACAGATGTCCTATGTGCAGAATGAGGGAAATGCTCGAGGAACGAAAGGCTGAATATATAACCGGCTCTGCTATGATGGAACCGAGCGTCAGGATAAAAACAAATGAACAGGGCTTCTGCTTCCGCCATTTTGAACAAATGGTGCGTCTGGGAAAGCGACTTTCAAATGCATTGATACTTGAGAGTCATCTTCAGCAGATCTCGGAACAGTTTGTGCCTGTTGTTCCGCCGAAAAAGCCTGACAAGAAGAAAATGGCTGCCCTTGGTGCAATGCTCGGGGACTGCTTTATCTGCCGTGATTTAAAACAGAATATGGAGAATATGGTACGTATTGTCCATGCAATGTGGATAAGTGAGCCGGAATTCCGTCAGCTTTATTCTGAACAGCAGTTTATCTGCCTTGAGCATTTTTATCTTCTTATGAATATCGACCAGAAGGGTCTCGGAAAAAGCTATCAGGCATTTTATGAGGAAACCTCAAGGTTAACAGGTACATATATTAAAAAGCTTACAGAGGATGTTCATCATTTTGCATCAATGACTGATTACCGCAGTATCGGCAGCAATAACTGGGCAGGTACAAAGGATAGTATCGAGCGCTCAATAGAATTCCTGACCGGAGAGCTTATCCCGACTGAGGATATGGAAGAATTTGAGGAAGAGGAAGAATAATAATAATAAGCAGGCAAAAGCATCCCGTAATCAGGGAATGCAGCTTAAAGAAAAATAATTGTTAAAACAGGAGGTCTATATGTCAAACGAAAATGATTTTGAAAAGGAGCTTTTAGATAATAACGATACAGAAGCTAATGAAAATACTTCACCTGCTTCTGCTGATGATAATGCTGATGCCGATAATGGTGTAAGTATTTCAGGCAGTGAGGCTCTGGACAATTACATGGAGGATGAGGGCGATGATGAAAACTATCGTCAGTACAGAACGGATGTTAAAGAGCTTAATTACCGTGAACTGACAGATAAGGAGCTTGAAATCCAGAAAAAGAAAAATATGTTCTCGTGTGCCTTCTTCGGAGGTATTCTGCTGATAATCTCTCTTTCTGTAGGAGCATTTATGATATTCAAATCTGCCCCGGTATATGGTTATATTCTTCCGGTAGTCGGACTGGCTTATTCCGGAATACAGATCTATCAGATCTTTATGAGCAAGTATGGTGCTTTCGACGGAGTAATTACTGAAAAATTCCTGACAAGCAAAAACGCACGCTGCCTTAAAGTATGGTCTGAAAAAGAAAAGCAGTTCTGTCCGATGGTAGAATGGTATGAGGACGGATGGGAAGAATTGGAGCCGGGAAGCAGAGTGACGGTCTATAAGGTGAACAGACAGTATCATGCAGAAAAAAGTCTTGACTGAGCCACTTTGAATACTGATCTTTTCTCCGGATGAACAGCTTTGATTATTTTGGGAGGAATAACTATGTCAACACCTCATAACAGCGCCGAAAAAGGCGAGATAGCAAAAACAGTCCTGATGCCGGGAGATCCGCTGAGAGCAAAGTATATCGCCGGAAATTTTCTTGAAAATGCAAGGCTTGTAAATGAAGTCAGGGGAATGTATGCATATACAGGCATATATAATGATAAAGAAATTACAGTCATGGCAAGCGGTATGGGTATGCCGTCAATGGGTATTTATTCATATGAGCTTTTCAATGAATATGATGTTGACAGTATCATCCGTATCGGAACCGCAGGTGCCGTAAGCGATAAGCTGGGGCTGCGTGACGTTGTTTTAGGACTTGCAAGCTGTACCGGTTCGACCTATGCAAGACAGTTCGGAATGCCGTTTGATCCGGTCGCTGCTGCGTCATATGAGCTTCTCAGACGAGCGGATGACAGCGCTGCTTCCCTCGGAATTAAAGTTCATGTAGGTACTCTGCTTTGCACCGATACATTCTATGATGAATCAGGCACTCTTGCAAAGTGGCAAAGGATGGGAGTGCTTGCAACAGAAATGGAAAGTGCTGCACTGTATTATAATGCGGCAAGAGCCGGGAAAAAAGCTCTTTGCATATGCACTATTTCTGATTGTCCGCTTACAGGTCTTTCCTGCAGTCCGCAGGAGCGCCAGACTACCTTTGATGATATGGTCAAAATTGCGCTGGGTACGGTCTGAAGCTCAATCAATCTGAAAGAGGAAGTGGATAATTTTGCTTAATGTATCTCATCTCACAAAAAAATATCATCGTTTTGTAGCAAATGATAATCTGAGCTTTATGGTTAATGATGGAGAAACTGCTGTACTTGCAGGACCGAACGGAGCAGGAAAATCAACAGCAATAAAATGCATAGCCGGGCTTCTTCGCTTTGAAGGAGAGATAGAGCTTTGCGGCTTCAATAATAAAAGCACTGATGCGAAAAAAATACTCGGATATGTTCCTGAGATACCTGCGCCATATGAGCTGCTGACAGTGTGGGAGCATATGGAATTCATTGCCAGAGCATACAGCCTTGAAAACTGGGAGGATCGTGCAGATGAGCTTATGCGCCGTCTTGAGCTTACAGACAAGCGTGATAAGCTGGGAAAGGAGCTTTCAAAGGGTATGCAGCAGAAAATCAGTATCTGCTGTGCAATGCTGATAAATCCGAGAGTCATACTTTTTGACGAGCCTCTTGTAGGTCTTGATCCCCATGCCATAAAGGAGCTTAAAGCAATGCTCAGCGAGCTGAAGGCAAAGGGTACTACTATTATTATCTCTACCCATATGCTTGAAAGCGTAGAGGATATATGGGACAGGGTATTTATAATGATGAACGGCAGGATAGAAGCCGAAAGAACAAGAAAATTTGTTGAAGAAAGCGGAGAAAATCTTGAAGAGCTTTTCTTCAGTATAACAGAAAAGAATAATAGTGATAATAAAGAATGATCGGACAATATCAGTGGATATCCTTTGAAAAGATCTGTCGGGATGCACTGAGTCGGGCGTTTTGCCTGAAACGGAGTGATAAATTTGGGAGCAATATCATATCTTCTGAGAAAAACAATTAAAAATGAAATTATAGATACCCTGCGTCATCCGCTTAAATTCCTGCTATATGCATTTGTTGCAGTAAGTATGCTGTACGGAGCAATAAGAGGATATACCGCAGGAGGCGATCTCGGCAGCTCGGAAATATGGAGCGATCCCAGACTTTTGTCCGGAGCATATCTTGCTGTGTTTTTTTTCATAAGCATTCCGGTGCTTCTGAAGGGGCTCAGCTCAGGGACAAGCTTTTTTTCACTCAGCGATGTAAACAATATGTTTGTTGCGCCGGTATCGCCCAAGCGTGTGCTGATATACGGAGTAGGCCGTCAGCTTGCTACAATGCTTGTGCTTGTTGTGACCTTTGCGGCATACGGCGGAATGATAATAAAAATGTTCAGTATGACAGTGGAACAGACTGTGATACTTATTCTTGGTATCGTGCTGATGCTTGTAATGGTGCAGCTTGTTACGCTGATGATATTCTGCCTTGCAAGCACACATCCGGTACGTGCAAGCGTAATGAAATATATTATTTACGCAATGGCGTTCTCCGCACTGGGAACAGTGATAATCTACTCATTTGTGAAGGGCATATCCGTTGAAAATCTTTTCGCAGCAATATCCCTGCCTGCACTTGAATATATTCCCTTCATCGGATGGATGCACGGGCTTGTATTCGGTATCCTTGAAGCGGATATCATAAAGATGATAGTATTCGGTTCTCTGACCCTGCTTTGTGCTGTTTTCTCTGTGCTGACGCTGGTGCTTACAAGGCTTGATTTTTACGAGGATGTATTGTCTCAGGCTGAAAGCTATCAGGAGTTCAGAGAGGCTGTCCGTGAGGGAAAGTTCTCTGACAAGGTCATGCTTGGCAATAAGGAGATCAAGCTGAGAAAAAGGGGAGTCAGAAGAGGAAAAGGTGCGACAGCAATTTTTCATAAGCATCTTCTTGAAGGCAGCAGACGTTCAAGATTCATGTTTTTCAATATCAATACCTTTGTACTGCTGTTTGTAGGATTTGTCATCACCTTCGGTATAAAGCAGGCAAAGCCCGGTATCGAGCCGACGATCATTTATCTTGCGGCAATGGTCATACTTGCATATGTACAGTTCTTTTTCAGTGCCTCGGGCGACTGGGTAAAGGAGCTGACAAAGCCGTATATCTATCTTATACCTGACGGAGCTGTCAAAAAGCTGGTCATGGCAGCAGCAACAGGGCTTATCAAGCCTTATACAGACGGAATCATCACCTTTGGTCTGCTTGCATTTGCAGCGGGAGGACAGCCGATAGACATAATCGTCTCAATGTTTACATACGGAAGCTTCGGAACGCTGTATATAGCTGCAAATATACTCGCGCAAAGACTTGTAGGTGTTGACAGTACAGGCGGTATCTTCATAACCTTCTATATCTCGATGATAGTTATGACGGCACTTCCGGGAATAATTGCCGGACTTGTGGTTCTGTCAGGCTTTGCCGGACAGTTCGGATATATTGCAACGACTTTGCTTGGCGGACCTATGTTCCTGTGGAATTTAATAGTATCAGCCGGAATATTTCTTGCCTGCCGCAATCTGCTTAATAATACAGAGTAAGGAACGAAATAACGATAAAAATTTGAATATATCACTTTACAAGCGGTAAATAATATGTTATAATAATCAGCGTTGAGCCCGTTCCCGGTCTTGGGGAGAAGCCTGAATACAGGAATCCACACGCCCTTGACTGAGATGGTACCGGTGTTTGCTTGCCGGTAGTGGGCGAAGGCAAATATATTACAGTAAAGGTGGATAACACAATGCTTAAAGAAGAAAAGGATGCTATCATCAAAGAGTACGCTACACATGAGGGCGACACAGGTTCACCCGAGGTTCAGATCGCTATTCTCACAAAGAGAATTGCAGACCTCACTGAGCACCTCAAGACTCATAAAAAGGATCACCACTCAAGAAGAGGCCTTTTTAAGATGATCGGTCAGAGAAGAAGCCTTCTCAATTACCTCATCAAGGTAGACATCGAGCGTTATCGTTCAATCATCGCAAGACTCGGTATCCGTAAATAATTGTTATGGGGCAGTCTGTTTCGCAGACTGCCTTGTTTCAATTCCTTTAAAGAATTATTTCGGGTACATCACAGAGGAGTCAGCGGGTCGGTCACACAATGCGGTTTATAATTCATAATTCAAAGTGTATAACAGCTTGTATGCTTTGAATTATGAATTATGCATTGGTACAGACCGGTAAGCTCCTCTGGAAAAACAGAGCCGGATAGTCAGATATTATCCGGGGCTGAAAAAACAAAAAACGGAGGAAAGATCAATGTTTGAAAATTACAGAAAATTTGAAACTGAATTTGCAGGCAGACCGCTTGTTGTAGAAACAGGCAAAACAACACAGCTTGCAAACGGCGCATGCTTTGTACGCTACGGCGAAACAGTTGTCCATGTTGCTGCAACAGCATCAGCAAAGCCGAGAGAGGGTGTGGATTTCTTCCCGCTTTCAGTTGATTTTGAGGAGAAGCAGTATGCTCTCGGAAAGATTCCGGGCGCATACGGCAAAAGAGAGGGCAGACCCTCTGAAAAGGCTATACTCGTATCAAGAGTTATTGACAGACCTATCCGTCCTCTTTTCCCGAAGGATATGAGAAATGATGTTTCTATCGTTTGTACAGTCATGGCGTATGACCCGGACTGCCTTCCTGAGATCGCAGCAATGGTCGGTACTTCAATTGCGCTGAGCATTTCTGATATTCCGTGGAATGGTCCTATTTCAGCTGTTTCAGTAGGTCTCGTTGACGGTGAATTCATCATCAATCCCACTAAGGAGCAGAGAGAGGTTTCCCAGATGGCTGTAACCGTTGCTTCAACAGACAGCAGGATCGCAATGATCGAGGCAGGCGCAAACATCGTTCCCGATGATGTTATGTACAGCGGTATCATGGCAGGTCACGAGGCAAACCAGAAGATCATAGAGTTCATAAAGGGAATACAGGCTGAGATAGGCAAGGCTAAATTTGAATACCCGAGCAATGAGCCTGACCATGAGATGTTTGAGGCAATCAAGGAATTCTCGATTGAGGATATCAAGGTAGCTCTTGACACAGATGACAAGAAGATCCGTGACGAAAGACTCAAGCCGATCTATGACAGCGTACATGAAAAATTCGATGAGATCTACCCCGATCAGGAGGCAAAGATCGACGAATGTCTGTATAAGACACAGAAGTTTGTTGTACGCCGCTGGCTGCTTGATGAGCAGAAGAGAGTTGACGGCAGAAAGATGGACGAAATGCGTCCTCTTGCTTCTGAGGTCGGCATACTTCCGAGAGTACATGGTTCAGGACTTTTCACAAGAGGTCAGACACAGGTACTTACAATTACAACACTCGGCTCCATCAGCGACAAGCAGTCACTTGACGGTATCGACGATCAGACTTCAAAGAGATATATCCATCACTATAATTTCCCGTCATATTCTGTCGGCGAGACAAAGCCTTCAAGAGGTCCCGGCAGACGTGAGATCGGTCACGGTGCACTTGCTGAGAGAGCACTCGTCCCGGTAATTCCGTCAGAGGAAGAGTTCCCCTATACTATCCGTCTTGTATCTGAGATTCTTTCATCAAATGGTTCTACATCACAGGGCTCTATCTGCGGAAGCACACTTTCACTTATGGATGCCGGCGTACCGATCAAGGCTCCTGTTGCAGGTATTTCCTGCGGACTTATCACCGAGGGCGATCGCTGGATGACAATGGTAGATATTCAGGGCCTTGAGGATTTCTTCGGAGATATGGACTTCAAGGTTGCAGGTACACATGAGGGTATCACAGCGATCCAGATGGATCTCAAGATCAGCGGTCTTACACCTGACATGGTCAAGGAAGCACTCTATAAGACACACAAGGCAAGAGATTATATCCTTGACGAGGTAATGCTCAAGGCTATTCCGGAGCCGAGAAAAGAGCTTTCAAAGTATGCTCCGAAGATGCTTTCAACAGTTATTCCTGTTGACAAGATTCGTGAGGTTATCGGTTCAAGCGGAAAGGTTATCCAGAAGATCTGTGCTGAATGTGATGTCAAGATAGATATCGAAGAGGACGGTCATGTTTTTGTCAGCGGTCTTGATATTGATAATTGTAACAGGGCGATGACCATTGTAGATACTATCGTAAAGGATCCCGAGCCTGGCACCATCTTCAAGGGCAGAGTTACAAGACTGATGGATTTCGGTGCATTTGTAGAGATAGCTCCCGGCAAGGAAGGACTTTGCCATATATCACAGCTTGATGTCAAGCGCACAGACAAGGTAACAGATGTTGTTAATGTTGACGATGTTATTATAGTCAAGGTGCTTGATATTGATGATAAGGGCAGACTCAATCTTTCAAGAAGAGAAGCTCTCATCGAGGTTGAGGGTCTTACACCCGAGAATGAGCTTCCTGCACGCAGACCGTCAGGTCCGAGAAACGGCGGCTTCAGAGGCGGCAGAAGAAACAATCACAATGACTGATAAATAAAAAACGGCGGTATGCAGTAAAGCACTGTATACCGTCTTTTCTATTTCTCAAAGCGGGATGAAAGAATAACCGCTTTTTATATGAATAAAGATAAAAAAACAGTCAATACTTTCGTTAAAAGCAAAAACGGAGGTATTGACTGTGGCATTTAACAAGGTTGAGATATGTGGTGTTAATACAGCAAAGCTCAAAGCTATTCCGGAGCAAAGGAAAACCGAGCTGCTGCGTATAATAAAAAACGGAACAGAACAGGAAAGTCAGAAGGCAAGAGAAGAAATGATAAACGGAAATCTGCTGCTTGTTCTGAGTGTGATACAGAAATTCGCAGGCAGGGGAGAGAACCCTGACGATCTTTTTCAGGTCGGATGTATCGGTCTGATAAAGGCGATAGATAATTTCAATCCGGAGCTTGATGTAAGATTCTCGACCTATGGAGTTCCTATGATAATCGGAGAGGTCAGACGGCATCTCAGGGATTACAGTCCGCTGCGTGTGAGCCGCTCAATAAAGGATACGGCATACCGGGCAATGCAGGCAAAGGAACAGATCACGGCAAGAACAGGCAGAGAGCCTACAATAGATCAGATTGCAAAGGAGATAGAAAGTAGTCCGGAAAATGTAGTTATCGCACTCGAATCGATCGTTGATCCGGTTTCAATATATGAGCCGGTATATTCAGACGGGACAGATACGGTTTTTGTAATGGACACCCTTGGTGATAAAACAGATGATAAAAAGTGGCTTGAACAGATTGCTCTGCGTGAGGCGGTAGAAAAGCTTAGCGAAAGGGAAAAAAATATCCTGACTCTGCGGTATCTTCGGGGCAGGACACAGACAGAGGTTGCTGATGAAATCGGGATAAGTCAGGCACAGGTTTCAAGACTTGAAAAAACGGCAATGCTCAGAATACGCAAGGAAATGGAAGGATAATCGAAAATTATAAAAGGGTGTATTATATAGTTCGATATTTAGATTGTTCAGAGAGCTTTGAATAAACTAAAACCAGCCGACATAGAACGGAGTGCCTCTGCTGTCAAAATTGCGGGCGCTTGACAATAGAAGTGCTATAAAATATAATTAGATTAAAAAAATTCGGGGGAAGTTAAAAGATGAACTCATCAGTGAAACATAAGAAAAATTCAGTCACCATTGCGATAATTATAGTTTGTATATTGGTATTTACAGGTTTTTTCCTTCTGAGATTTGTATTTCTGGATAGCCTTATAGGAGTATTGATCGGATATGATTCAGAAGTCGATCAGACAAATATAACAACAATAGATTTTGCCTGCAAGGATACCCATTATCGTATTGAGAATGGCTTGATTACAAATAAAACTCAGGATTATTATGGGGAGTATCTTGTCTGGGCACCTGATGAAAATGCTTCAGAATCTGAGAGGAAAGAAGCTGCCGAAAAAGCAACTGTTTTTCAGGCAATGAAGTATCATGGAATAGATAATCTGTCGCTGGATCATCTGTGTTATTCGGTTCAGGATATTCCTGAGAAAAAAATCACTCGTGGAAGTATCTTCTGTGATGATCCGAGCGCACATCATCATTCAAAGCCGGAGGGTTTAGAATGCAGACAGCTTTCCCTTGATACTACGCTCGGAGAAATGTACGGCTGAATGAAAAAACCGTCCCGGTGTTTCATCGGGACGGTTTTATAGGCTGCCTGTCTGATTTCGGGACATCAAAAGATTTGCGTGTCCGGTTTACAGGGGACGGTACACGAATTTACTAAAGATTGCGTGTCCAGTTTCTTGGGTACAGTTTACCTCATTTTTAATGAATAATGAAAAATGAATAATGAATAATGAATAACGAATAATACATAAACGCCCCTCGGAGCAATATTATAAACTATTCATTATTCACTATTCATTATTCATTGAGCCCCTCGGCGTTAGACGAGGGGCGTTTATGGGGGAGGGCGGATTCGAACCACCGAAGCCGAAGCAACAGATTTACAGTCTGCCCCATTTGACCGCTCTGGAACTCCCCCATATATAAAGCCTACCGGTAACAGTAGGCTTGTTTTTAAAAGAGCTGGTGGACAGACTCGAACTCCCGACCTGCTGATTACAAATCAGCTGCTCTACCAACTGAGCTACACCAGCTTATTAACTTTGCGTCATCTGACGACTCATATATAATATCATAGATTTTCTGTTTTGTCAATAGATTTCTGAAATTTTTTTAAATGATATGTATACTGATATGTATACTTATCCATAATATTGAAAATAACGATCCGCTGCCCGAAATTACAGGGCAGAGGATCGAAATGTAAATAAAGCATTTTTCAGAAGCAGCTGTCAGTCCTTTTCAAGCTTTTTAAGCTTTTCGATCTCTGAGCGTTCGAGCTTGATCTGTGCATCCTTGATAACCTTGACGTCGGTTACCTTATAAGTATGGGGAGCAGCATCAGGTGCTTTATTCAGAGAAACTGTCAGTATACCGGTAATAAGGTTGACGTCAATGACGTTACCCTTACCGTCGGGAGTATCAACGATAGCACCGATTTTCGGAGTGCTTTTCAGAAGCTTTGAATAGACATCTTGTTCGTATTTAAGACAGCACATAAGTCTTCCGCAGGTGCCTGAGATCTTTACAGGATTAAGCGACATTCCTTGTTCCTTAGCCATTTTAATAGAAACAGGCTGGAATTCTCCGAGAAATGTATTACAGCAGAAGGGTCTGCCGCATATACCCAGTCCCCCGAGCATCTTTGCTTCATCACGTACACCGATCTGTCTTAGCTCTATTCTTGTTCTGAAAACATAGGCAAGATCCTTGACAAGATCCCTGAAATCGACCCTTCCGTCAGCGGTGAAATAAAAGAGTATCTTATTATTGTCAAAGGTATATTCAACATTGACGAGCTTCATCTGGAGCTTATGCTGAGCAATTTTCTGTTCACAGATAGCAAAGGCCTTTTTCTCTTTTTTTCTGTTTTCTTCAACAGTTTTAAGATCTTCTTCAGTTGCCTTGCGAATAAGCTTTTTAAGCGGTACAGTAACCTTATCATCGCTGAGCTCTCTGTTTGCAAGAGCAACCTTACCGCATTCCACACCGCGGCTTGTTTCTACAATAACATTATCTCCGACTTTTAATTCGAGTCCGTTCGGGTCAAAATAATATACCTTTCCTACTTCCTTGAATCTTACACCAATAACACTGGTCATTTTTATCCTCCGATTCTATAAACTTATGTCTGACCGGATACAGCATAAACAGTGAATACATAATTTATGCATATTCCGATCGGAGCTGATTTTCTGATATCATCCCAAAAGCTGTGCACAAAGCCATGTACCAAAAAAATTCAGGTTGACATTTGATTTCAAAACCTCGCGTGCTTTTTCAATATTATCCGCAAGCTTGTACAGACGTTCCAAAGTCAGCTTTTCAGAGGCTGCTTTAGCAGCTTCAGAAGTAACATCAAGACCGGCTGACGCTCGGATTGCCTCACCGGACAGCCCGAGAAGCATATCAATAGACTTTGCTGCAAATTCCCGGCTTGATGAAAGCCTTGTTGTCAGAAGCAGAAGATCATAGCTTCGTCTTTTGACAACAGCGTGCAGCATTTCTTCTGCAAGAGCAGCAGCTTCCTCTCCGCCGCCTTCTATGCCTGTTATTGCAGCGCCGATATTTCCACCGCAAAGAGCAGCATGATTATTGAGTTCACCGGGATTTATCTCCGGATAACGCTTCTCAAGATATGCGGCGGCTTCTTCCTTATCAGGCGGGTAAAGCGTATATATCCTTGATCTTGAGCGAACTGTCTGCAAAAGAATATTAGCCGAGCTGACTGTCAGAACAAACACTACATTTAAAGGAGGCTCTTCAAGTATTTTCAGCAAAGCATTCTGAGCAGGTGCAAGCATTTTATCGCAGTCAAGAATAAGATAAGCTTTTTTAGGTGCTTCATTAGGCATAATAAAAGCATCTGAGCGTATTTTTCTGACATTTTCGATGCTGAGTGCACCGGGCTGAGTACCGTCTATGACAAAGATATCCGGATGACATTTATGCAGTGCCTTGACACAGCCTGCACATCTGCCGCATGGTTTATCTTCATCTGAAAGACACACGCAGTAAGATGCGATAATACCGGCAAGAGTTTTTTTGCCTGTACCCTTAGCTCCCTCAATTATCAATGCATGAGGGAAGGCTTCCGAGGCCATTGCCTTGGAAAGCTCATATTTAACTGTATCATTTCCAACAAATTCATTAAGCATCATAAATAATCTGCGCCTTCGGAAAAATATTTCAGCCCCACCATATAAAACACCGTCAAAAGGCAAGCACTGACCTTTACATAAATATACAATTATATTATATACTATCTTCCGCCTTTTATTTCCATAGGTATGGAAATGCCGCAGTGCCTGCCCTGTCAATTTCGCCTGTGCACCCACTGAGGACTATTTTTTCGTCGTCGGCAAGGTTAGTTTTGTAATACTTGCTTTTTGTTTTTGCAAGCAACAGACATTTCAGAGTATCTGATCTTACTACTCAGTAAAATCAAGGCTGCAAGATTAGGCACAGCCATAAGTCCGTTGAGCGTATCTGAAATTTCCCATACAAGGGACAGACTCATAATACAGCCTATATAAGAGGCTGCTGCATACAGAACTCTGTATAGTACGATAAAACGTCCGCCGCTGAGATATTCAACGCTTTTTTCGCCAAAATAGCACCAGGACACAAGTGTTGCAAATGCAAAAAGAACTATTGAAGCCGAGATAAATATTTTGCCTGCATTTCCGAGCACAGAAGTAAATGCTTCTGTGCTGAGCTTTATGCTGTCCGGCTCACTGATATCTGCTCCGGTTGTCAGAATACATAATGCCATCAGCGTACAAAGCACGATAGTGTCTACAAAGACCTGAAACATTCCCCACATTCCTTGTGTATACGGATCGTCAGTATCCGCAGCAGCATGAACGATAGGTGAGCTGCCGAGACCTGCTTCATTTGAAAACACACCTCTGGATATGCCATATTTCAGTGCTCTCGACATACCGTAGCCCATAAATCCACCGGCGGCACATCTGAAATCAAATGCTCCGCAGATTATTTCAGCAAATGCGCCGGGAATCCTTCTGTAGTTGACAGTAAGTACGATCAGAGCAGCAAAAATATACAACACAGCCATAAAAGGAACAAGCTTTTCAGTCAGTGCCGAAATTCTTCCTATTCCGCCAAAGATCACAAAGGCAGCAGCGGCAGCGATCACAATTCCGCTTATCTGAGGAGATATCCCGAAGCCTTCCTTCAAAGCTCCTGCAACGGAATTTGCCTGAGTCATATTACCCATTCCCAGTGCTGCAAGGGTACACAGTGCTGCAAAAATGACAGCGACCCATTTGCAGTGCAGACCCTTTTCTATGTAATACATAGGTCCACCCACAAAGACACCGTTTCTTTTTTCCCTGTATCGGACGCCGAGCACATTTTCAGCAAAAATAGTAGCCATTCCGAAAACGGCAGCTACCCACATCCAGAAAACCGCACCTGCACCTCCGAGCGAGATCGCTCCGGCAACACCGACTATATTACCTGTTCCGATAGCGCCTGCAAGAGCCGTTGCCATTGCACGGAAAGGCGAGAGCTTATTTTTACCTCCGGTCGTATTGCTTTGAGTAAAAATTGAGCAGAAGGTTTTTTTCCACCAGAGCTTAAAATGCCTGATCTGAAAGAACCGCAGCTTGAATGTATAGAAGATACCGACTCCGAGCAGAATGCATAGCATGAAGGGACCCCAGACTATACCGTTTATAAATGAATTGATATTTTTCAAAGTATCCATTACAACACCCCGGTTAAATATATGCGTGAATTATAATGGATAATACTTCCCTGAGAATGAAGAAAATGCAAAATAATAATTGGTTACTCAAACTTCCCACTTGATATTATACTGTCGAAATAGTCGGCTTATTATCAGGCGAAAAGAAAACAACCAAAGTTGTTGAAAGTACGATTAATACCTGGATTGAACAGTAAAATGGTATGGGAAATTTAAGTTGGTTAAACAAAATATTGAAAAAATCCTGAGTCAGCCAACATAAAAGTTTTTGCCAGAAGAAAGTCTGAACCGCAACTTAGACAGTATTGGATTGTGGGTAAGAGCGAAGAGAAGCCCGCGAAATTGACAGCGGAGGCACTCCGGAAAATAAAAATTTTGATAATATTGAATAAACAGAGGTATTATGTTATAATTAATAAAAATTACCCGAATCGGAGGTTTTATTATGCCAAATTGGTTAAAGGACGCAGTTTTCTATGAAATTTATCCTCAGACCTTCTGCGACAGCAACGGAGACGGAATTGGGGATATTAACGGTATCATTTCAAAGCTGGATTATGTAAAAAGCCTTGGCTGTAATGCTATATGGCTCAATCCTGTATATGATTCACCCTTTATGGATGCAGGATATGACGTAAGGGATTATTACAAGGTAGCAGAAAGATACGGAACAAATGATGATCTCATACATCTTTTTGATGCGGCACATGAAAAGGGAATAAAAATACTTCTTGATCTTGTTCCGGGTCATACATCTGATCAGAACGAATGGTTTCTCAAAAGTAAAAGTCCGGAGAAAAATGAATTCAGCGGAAGATATATCTGGACGGACAGTGTATGGGAGGCGCCTCCGCAGTACAGGCTGCTTTGCGGTATAACAGACCGTGACGGAAATTATATGGTCAATTATTTCAGCTCCCAGCCGGCTCTCAATTACGGCTTTAATAATATCACTCATCCGGCATGGCAGAAATCTCCGTCTGACCCTGACTGTCAGGCTACTGTCGAAGCACTCAAGGATATAATGCGTTTCTGGCTTGACGCAGGCTGTGACGGCTTCCGTGTGGATATGGCAGACTCACTTGTCAAAAACGAGGACGGCGAAAAGCCGGAGACCTGTAAGGTATGGAAGAATGTCAGGGCTATGCTTGATGAGGAATATCCGGAGGCAGCCCTTGTTTCAGAATGGTGCAACCCCAAGGTTTCAATCGGAGCAGGCTTCCACAGTGATTTCTATCTTGACCATGATACAAATGGTTATCGTATACTTTTCCGTGACAAAAACTGGGAAACAGGCGAATGTAAGGCTGTATTCGGCAAAAATGAAAAGGGCGATATAACAAAATTCCTTGATGAATACCTTGAGGATCTGAAAAATACAAAGGGCAAGGGGTATATCAGCTTCATTACCTGTAACCATGATACTCCGAGAATGACAAGAATGTTCTCAGAGCTTGAAGCAAAGATAGCCTATTCATTTATATTTATGATGCCGGGCGTGCCCTTCCTTTATTATGGTGATGAAATAGGAATGAGCTATATGGAAGGTCTGACAAGCAAGGAGGGCGGATTCTCAAGAACAGGAACAAGAACTCCTATGCAGTGGGATAATACAAAAAACCACGGCTTTTCCACAGCAGATGAAAGTGAGCTTTACCTGCCTGTTGACAACGGAGAAAATGCTGTTACAGTAGAAGCAGCAGAAAAAGACCCTGACTCCATACTTAACACACTCAGAAAAGTAATTGCGATCAGACATGAAAACCCTGATCTTCAGTCAGACGGAGATTTTGAAGTGATCTATGCTGTCAAGGAAAAATATCCCTTCATCTTTAAAAGGGGAAGCTTCATAATCGCAGTCAACCCTACTGACAAGCAGCAGAGCGCACCCTTTGCTTTTGACGGTAAAGCAGTGTTTGAGATCGGCAGCCATGAAAAGAACGGCAGTTATCTTGTAATGCAGCCTCAGACTATAGTTCTTATGAAAATCTGATAGAATAAAAAATAAGCCCGGATATGATCTTGTGACCGCTCCGGGCTTTTGCAGCTCTGTATCATTATTTTAAGACTACGTAAGCATTATAAAGATTTACCAGATAAAGGGTATCAGCCTGTATTTCACACGCTTTTTATAATCAGAGTATCCGTCAAGAGATATTTCGAGGACTTCCTCTTCATTTTTGATTCGCCTGACAAGAGTGAAGGGATATATAAGAAAAACAAGAAATGAGAATAAAGAGCCTAAAATAACCGGAATGGAAAGGAACATAATAACCGTAGCGCTGTACATAGGATGACGTACAATTCCGTACAGACCTGTATCAATGACCTTCTGACCCTGCTGTACCTTTATTGTTCTTGACAGATATGTGTTTTCTCTCAGTACCTCAGCATACATAATGTATGATAAAAGAAATATAACAGAGCCTGAATAAACGGCAGGGTCAGGAAGCATAAACCAATTAAACCTATAATTAAGTCCGGCAATAACAAAGCCTGCTATAAACATAACCGCACAGACCGCAATCACTGCTTTCTGAGTTGCTTCTGTTTCTCTGGCATTAAGTCTTTCTTCAAGCAGAGCCGGATTTTTAAAGAGCAAAACGATACCTGCAATAAGCATAGGAATGAAAAGAACAGCAATAAAGATCCAGGCATTAGTATAATTAAATGAACCTGCCGGCAAAAACAAAAGAAGACCTGCCATTATAAGACCTGTCATAAATTTCAACAAAGCTTTTGGTATAATTTTTTTCATTCAGCACCACTCCGGATCGGGTTTCATATATTTTAAAAAAGTCAGTAACTCTTTAAGGTATTATAATAAAAACAGTTGAGCCTTGATTAAGTCCGAGCAGCTTTTTTTCAACTCTTGGATGCTTGTATCTTCTTACCATATCACGAAGTGCTGTACCGCCGTGATATCCGTGAATAACGGTAAGCTCACGAACATCCCCCGGCAGACTTTTCATAATTTCATCAAGCTTTTTTTTAGCGTCCTTAGCTGACAGACCATGCAGATCTGTTTCTTCAAAATATGCCATAATGATCTCCTGAGTAATAATCTATACATTTGCTTTACCTTAATTATATCATAAAGCTGTATCAATTGACAGTTAAATATTGCTGGGAGTTTTGAAAAAACTATAATCAACCAAGACAAAGATTCTGGTCAGAAGAAAGCCTGAACCACGACTTCGACATTATCGGCTGGTGGTTAAGAGCGTAGCGACCCCTGCGATTTCGACAGCGGAGGCACTACGCTGTCAGTGCTGGGATTAGTTGTTGATGTAAAATTTTTCTGGGAATTTTGAAGGAGCTATAATCAACTGACATAAAAGCGGGAATAAAAGCGGAAGTCCTGAACCCAGAGCGCAGCGTAAGCGGAGCGATAGTGCGTCGCGACTCCGGCGGCACGCCGGTGGGATTAGTTACCGGTTGTTGATTTTTGACGGGTGGTATGGTAGAATACAGAATGTAAGCGTTTAAATAACCGGAATTATCTATTTAAAATAAAGGCAGGTAAAACTGATATGAAAACGTTTTTAACAAAAAGGATTTTTGCTGCATTGATGGCTGCTGCATTGGTCGGAACAGTGTGCCTTGCAGATACATCTGTAATTTCATGTGCCGGTTTTCAGGTAAATGCACTTGAGAGTAATATACTTAAAAGCGGCAGCTGCGGCGAATATGTCAGATATGAGTTTTCCTCTGACGGAACACTTACATTAAGCGGAAGCGGCGGTATGTATAATTATGAAAGGACAGAATCTCCTTTTTATAACAATGACAACATCAGAAAAGTTGTCATTGGAACAGGAATAACCGATATAGGTGAAAGTCTGTTTCTGAATTGCAGCAGGCTTTGTGAGGTGGAGATTTCAGATACTGTAACAAAGCTCGGCTGGAATTGCTTTTATGGCTGCTGCAGCCTGACGGATATTGAAATACCTGAGAGCGTTACAATAATCGATACAGATTCCTTTGACGGCTGTATCAACCTCAGAAATGTTACAATTCCGGATTCAGTGGAGATAATCGGTGAGGAAGCATTTTACGGCTGCTTTGCCCTTGCGGATGTCAGGCTGCCGAAAAACCTGAAAAGCATCGGCAGAAGTGCATTCAGATATTGCCATTCACTTACAAGCATTGAGCTTCCTGAAAGTATGACAGAGATCGATGCCGGCAGCTTTTTCTGCTGTACAGGACTTGAAAGCGTGACTATTCCCGATAGTATCGTAAAAATCGGAAGCTCTGCCTTTTCCGGCTGTACATCACTGAGGGAGATCAATATTCCCGACAGTGTGGTCAGTATTGATAATAATGCTTTTCGTGAATGCAGCTCTGTTACAGAGCTGACCATCCCTGACAGTGTTACAAGTCTTGGCAGCAGGGTTTTTTCATATTGCAGCTCCCTTCAGACTGTAGCAGTGGGAAACGGATTAAAAAGTATACCGGACAAAACCTTTTTAGGCTGCACGGAACTCAGAAGCGCTGTTCTTGGAGATAGCATTGAAGAATTCGGAAACAATAGCTTTGAATCCTGTACGAGTCTCAAAGAAATAAACATTCCTTCAAAGCTGACAGTAATACCAAACTGCACATTCAATGGCTGTAAAAGTCTTGATAATGTAACACTTCCTTCCGGAATTGCTAAAATAGGCGAAAAGGCATTTGCCGATTGTAAAAGCCTGAAAAGCATAGCTGTTCCTGCAAATACAACATCTATTGATGATACATCCTTCTGGAATTGCAGCAGTCTTGAGGAAATAACTGTTGACAGCAGGAATAAAAGCTTTTCATCGTCTGACGGAATACTCTTTAATAAAAGCAAGACAAAGCTTGTCTGCTATGGCGCAGGAAAAACAGGGAGTTCCTTTACGATTCCGTCAGGTGTAACAAGACTTGGAAAGGGCGCGTTTTACGGCAGCCGGTATTTGCAGAATGTTGTAATTCCCGGAAATGTGAAAACAGTCGGGAAAAGCGCATTTTACGGTTGTACAGCGCTGAAAAGCGCAAGGATAGATGAAGGTGTCACAACCTTTGGCGATTCTACATTTTTCGGCTGTGTCAATCTGACGGATGTCAATATTCCGGAAAGCACCTCTACAATAACCTTTGCTATGTTCCGCGGCTGCAGCAGTCTTAAAGAGATAAATGTACCCTGCGGAATAACACTTATTGATAACTTTGCTTTCTACGGCTGCAGAAGCCTCAGGAAGCTTCCGATTCCTGACAGCTGCACAAGCCTTGGCAATTTCGGCTTTTATGACTGTGACAGTCTGAGAAGTATTACTATTCCCGAAAGTGTAAAAAGCATCGGCTACGGCGCCTTTGGTTTTTACTATGATGCTGAGACGGGTGAAGATAAAAAGGATGAGGATTTCATAATATATGGTTTTTCCGGAAGCGCAGCTGAAAGATATGCGCTTGACAGTGAGGTAAGGTTTGAAGCACTTACTGACTCCTCAGAGCTTGAGCTTAACAGAGATCAGCTTTATCTTGATATCGGAAAGACATTTCAGCTGAAGGTCGATTCTGAAGAAGAACTCGTATGGTCAACAGATAATATTCAGGTGGCCGCAGTTGCAGACGGCAAGGTTACTGCAAAAGGTGCCGGAAGTGCAAGGATCACTGTTAAAACATCAAAAGGAGAAACAGCAGTATGTATTGTGACAGTGACTGAACCAATAATATATGCAGAGACTGTAAAATTTGACAAATCAGAGATATCTGTTGAAAGCGGAAAAACAGTGAAGCTGAAGGCTGAAATCCTGCCCTTTGATACTACTGATGCATCGCTGACATGGAGCTCAAGCAATAACGCTGTTGTGACAGTAATTGACGGTATCGTTACTGCAAGGGCTGCGGGTGCGGCTGCTATAACAGCAGTTACATCAAACGGAAAAGCAGCTTCATGCGTTGTATTTGTAACAGAGCCTGTGGTAGAGCCTGAAACAATTGTAATGAACAAGACCTCTTTGTATCTGAAAAAGGGCACAAAGCAGCAGATCAAAGCAGTTATTGCTCCCGAAAATGTTACTGATAAAACAGTGACATGGACTACGAGTGACAGAAGTATCGCAACCGTGTCAAACGGCATGATAACTGCCCAGTCTCCCGGAATTGTGACGATTAAAGCGACGTCCTGCAATGGTCTGTCTGCAAGGTGTACAGTAATAGTATACACTACCCTGATCGAAGCAGAATCGGTCAGTATGAACAGAGAAGAAATCACAATTAAAAAAGGTACCAAATTCCAGCTGAAATCAATTTTCACTCCTGCTGATACTACTAACAAGACTGTCGATTGGATAACGAGTGATAAAAGCATAGCGACTGTATCAAACGGAAGAGTTACAGCGCAGTCAGTCGGAAAGGCTGTTATAACCGTAAAGACAAGCAACGGAAAAACAGCTGTATGCTATGTAACAGTGATCTGAATGCGGCGTTCAGATGATGGGGTCGGCAGTAATAATGATTTGCTGACCCTTTGAATATGATCTGAATAAAAGCATGGGCCAGAAGAAAGTCCGAACTGCGGGCAGCGTGACGATGGGTTAGTGTATAATTGGAAATATGCTTTAAATTATAAATATAACGCAGTTCAGGCTTAAAAAGTCCGGCGGTGCCTGGGAAAAACTTTATCAGGCTGACTAAGTCGTGAATCGCGACACCGGCGGCATAAGTGTAAAATTATAATTGGCAATAGTGATTTGAATTTTATTCTGTTGCAGTTCAAGCTGAATAAGTATGGCGGTGCCCGAAAAAAAATTTATCAGGCTGACTAAGCCGTGAATCAAGGGTCCAGCGTCACGCTGGCGGCACGCCGGCGCCGGTTCTATTGATTTTTACACTTTTCTGTGTTAAAATATTATTGTGTTAAACCGTAAAACAAATTGATCTTGTTGTGCTCTTCCTGCTGAGTCTCAGCAGACTGCACATATAAATCTTTTCCGGCAAAAACAATAATCTATGTAGGTGAATTAAAATGAATCCGAAAATAAAAAATAAAAGTACAGACCTTTTATTCAATGCAATTCTTTCACTCAGAAATGTAGAGGAATGCTATCGTTTTTTTGACGATCTTTGCACAGTACCTGAGCTTAAAGCAATGGCACAGCGTTATTCTGTTGCAAAGATGCTGAACGAGGGTGAGATATATAACGATATAGTCAAGGAAACAGGCGCAAGCACAGCTACTATAAGCCGTGTTAACCGATCATTGAATTATGGCAGCGATGGTTATTCTCTGACCTTTGAAAGACTGATTGATGACAATCCGGAGGATAACGAATGAGTTATTCATATTTTGCCGATTATTATGATGGTCTGACAGAGGATGTTGATTATCCGGCAAAGGCTGAATATTTTCTGAAGCTTTGCGAAAGATATAATCATTTTCCCGGAAAGACACTTGATCTTGCCTGCGGAACAGGAAGCTTTACTATCGAGCTGAAAAAGCGTGGAATAGATGTAATGGGTGCTGATATGTCCACTGATATGCTGACTCAGGCACAGATGAAAAGCTCTGAGCAGGAGCTTGATATCATGTATTTCTGCTGCAAAATGCAGGAGCTTGAGCTGCCTTTTGAGATAGACACCTGCGTATGCACTCTTGACAGCATCAACCATATAACTTCAAAAAGCGAGCTGAAAAAAGCTTTCATTCATATCAGCAGCTGTCTGGCAGATGATGGTCTTTTTATATTTGATGCAAATACAGTCTGTAAGCATCGTGAGATACTGGGAGATAACTGCTATATATTTGATACCGATGAAGTGTTCTGTGCTTGGCAGAATAATTACAATGAAAAGAATAACAAGGTTATTATAACTCTTGATTTTTTTGAACCGGACGGCGAAAAATACGTGCGCTGTTCCGAGCAGTTTGCAGAACGGGCATATACCCACAGCGAAATGGAGGAAATGCTGGATTCTGCCGGAATGGAAATAGCCGGTCTTTTTGACGATATGTCATTTGAAAGCCCTGATAAGGCTTCTCAAAGAGAAATTTATGTAGTGAGGAAGAAAAGAAAATGAGTAATGACAGAATAATAAGATGTATAACCTCTGATGGTGCGGTGGTGATTTCTGCTGCTGAAACTTCAAACATAGTGTTCAAGGCTTCAAAGCTGCACAGGACATCACCTGTTGCAACAGCGGCTCTCGGAAGGCTTCTGACAGGCTGCTCAATAATGGGCGCACAGCTCAAGCAGAAGGACGCTTCCATCACCCTCAGAGTTAATGGTGACAACAGCGAGCTTGGTGCGGTTATCGCAGTAAGCGACAGCAGGGGAAATGTCAGAGGCTATGTTCAGAATCCCGGCTGTCATACTGAATATTATGAAAACGGTAAGCTGAATGTAGGCAAGGCTGTCGGCAGGAGCGGCGTTCTGAATGTTATGCGTGACTATGGTACGGGTGAGCCGTATATCGGCATGGTTCCGCTTGTATCTGGCGAGATAGCCGAGGATATAACAAGCTATTTTGCTTCAAGCGAGCAGATACCGACGGTCTGTGCACTGGGTGTTCTCCTTGAAAAGGAAAGCCACGAGGTATTGCTTTCCGGCGGTTTTCTTCTCCAGCTTCTTCCCGGTGCTGACAATTCAACGATCGAAAAAATAGAAAAAAATATTTCAAAGATCGAGCCTGTCACAACAATGCTTGCAAAGGGAATGAGTATAAAGGAAATATGTGACAAGGCACTTGAGGGCTTTGAGGTTGAGGTGCTTGACGAGATGCCGATCGATTATATCTGCAACTGCAGCAGGGAGAAGGTCGAAAGGGCGTTTATGATGATGAGCGATGAGGATATAAGAGCGTCGGCTGAGGAAAATGGTCATGCTGAGGCAAGCTGTCATTTCTGCAATAAGATCTACCGCTTCAATAAGGACGAGCTTGAGAAGATAATCGAGGAAAAGCATAGAAATAATGAGGAAAAAGCAGAGGCAGATGATACTGATTCTGCAAATCAGTAAGGAAAGTTTAAAAAATATATCCGGGGTCAGAAAAACTGACCCCGTTTTTTGATTTATTATAAGATTAACACGATAATTTTAACTGAGAACAAGCGGTCTTCACATTTATTGTAATAATAAACAAATGAAATCAATGATTTTTGTGAAAAAATTAATTGTAAATCAGCGGCAAATGAGATATAATATAAACAGGAAATGTGAACATTAAATTCTATTTTATCTGATTATTATGGAAGGAGGATGTATTGATCGATTATAAATATAATATTATATTAAAATTATTTATTAAAGGATGTGGTGGGTATGTTTAAAAAATGTTTGTCTTGTTTGATAATTGCGTCTGTATTGCTCTAAATTATAAATTTTTTGCCTTGTAATAGTGCATTAAATGTCAGAGCTGCTGCTGATCCTGATATTAATGGTAATATGTATTATCTGATAAAGAATGTTCGCAGCGGCAAGTATCTTACACTACAGGGTAACAGCACTGGAAACGGCACTCAGATTGTACAATGGACTTATACTGGTGAAAATAATCAGATATGGAAATTTGATTATTATGGTGATTCATCTGTGTTTGGCGGCTTGTACCATATATTGCCATTTTTAGCTCAAGATATGGCTATAAAAATGGAAACTGCACAGAATGCGAACGGAATTCTTGCTAAGCTTGCACCCAAGGAAAATACAGTGCATCAGTTTTTCAGAATAGTGAATGTAGGGAATGGTGCAAAAAGGTTTTTTACAAACGGAAGTAATTTTACTAAGGTTCTTGAAATGAACGGTGCGTCTGTTTACAGCAACACGAGTCTTATACAGTATTCTCCTGTAGACAATGGCAGTGATCAATGGCTGATCGAACCTGTAAATTATAATGTAAATAGAGGAGTTGATTATTCAGGATATCAGATTGGCAGAAGATTAATGACGTACCCGAATTTTGACCATTATGAAAATAATTATTATAAGTTGATTTATCAACAGACTAATTATGCATCCCAATGCTTGTGTGCTGAGGGTTTTCATTACAAAAGAGATTCAAACACAAGTAACTGGTATTGTGATAAAGAAGATTTTTACCAACCATCTACGCTTTCTTTGATAGATATTTACACACACTGGGATATATCAGATAGTTGGTATAACGGAGTTAAGTCAAAACAATATTGGATTTCAAATGCGGTATCATATAATCAGTATACTTATAGCCAAGTGAAAAGTGATACAGGTTCAATTCTTAAACCCAAAAAAGGCGGCATTGTTGTTATTACCTCGATTTCAGGGAATGTTGAATCACCATTTTTTGCCGGATATGTTACAGAAACTGCATCAACCGCACAACAATGTATTATCAGATATCAGATTGGATATCCCTCAGGAAATGATGCCTATTTAGTAGATGTTGTCGATAATGCTTATGAACATATTACGAATATGAGAGTTTATATTATTAATTTTTATTAATCAAAGGAGTTGATTGTTATGAAAAAAAGAATTGCTGTAGTTATTGCTTGTGCACTTGCAATAGGAGCAACAGCGGCTGGAACAACTGTTCTTCTTGCAGAAGCATCTGCTAAAACTGATACAATTATGAATGAAACCGATAACAGGAATATTGCCGGATCTGAAAAGAAGTTTAATGTTCAGCCTGAATTTGATGCATCTGCACATATTAAAGGAAGATATTATCAGCTTATTGATGAGAAGGAAAAAAACAATATTAAAGAGGTTCGTAACGAGGTTTTTGCGAAAGAAGGCTTTGATATCAATGAACTTTATGAAAACAAGAGTGAAAGTATGGATGATAATGCACAGCATGAATATTTAAGCAGGCATGCTGTGGTTTCAAAATATGTAGGCGAATATGAAAGTCATATGCTTCAGGAATTGTTTATCAGATTTGCAAATGACGGTTACGGCGATCCTGATTTGATCTGGGAGGAAGAAAAGGCTGTTGAGATCAGGGAAAACGATATAAACAGATTCTGCAATGTTCTGACAATGTGCCTCAATGCCTATAATGATCCGGAATATGAAATATCAGACACAGACAGGGTCAGACTGATCGATTACTTTGATTATGCAGATTCCTGTATAGCAGAGTATAAGAAGAGTCATCCTGATGAAGATCTTGATAAGGCTGATCTTACATCACTGTATATAGAAAAAACAGTAGCAATTGAGAGGTGCTGAGATCATTACAATGTTGCAGCAGCCTTACCGGTAAGTCTGCTGTAAAGTCTTAAAAAGTCGGAATAAGACCTATGGTATGCCCGGGCAGTAAGAGCTGTCCGGGCTGTAATAATTTCACACAACCTCGATCTGACATTTCGCTCTGATCTGTCTGACGATGGTGTCCGTATCATACTGTATACTGTTGTCGCCGCAGTTTTCCGGAAGAAGCTTTGCAAGCTCTGTCTGTCTGCAAAGAATATAAAGTGCAGACATAAAATACATATCGTCAATACTGTCAGGTCTGAGCTTGCGGTATTTCTCCGGCATGGTGATATCATACCTGCAAATAATATTACCCGCAACGGTAACCGTCGGATATGCTGTAGTGAAGATCAGTGTTGACGCTGCTGCGGAAATCGGTTTTCTTATCACGGCAGGGGATATGATAATATCACAGGGATAAAGATCAGAAATATTGTTACTGACAATAATGTTTGCGCCGTTTTCGGCTGTAATGCGCCCTGCCTCGTTTTCATAGAATTTCGGCATATCTGTGACAACCGTAATGCATGAGCTGTATTCAAGAAGTTCCTGAACAAAGGACGGATATTCTGCATTGGGATCGTAAAAGGATATATGCAGTCTGTAAGGTTCGATATCGCATTTTTTCAGGACTGAAAAAAGATAGTTTTTCATAAGCTCTCTTTTAAGAGACAGACTGTTGAAGCGTTTGAAGGGGGTGTTGAAAAGGTTCAGCTCTCTGCTGCAAAGAATGACCTTGCTCTTTCCCCGGCAGCGGTCATAAAGCTTGTCATATCTGATCCTGCCTCTTCTTTGCAGATATGTCAGCTCATAAACGCAGATATCATCAGATCGCTTTGTCTGCTCTGTTATCCTGTACGGACAGATGACCGACAGAAGCCTGTCCCTTAAACCAAGCTCGTTTTTCTTTCTGACGTTAAGTACAGTAATCATTGCTTTCACCGTTCCTTTTTCGTATTCTGAGTTTACTAATACTATGCAGCTAAGGAAGCGGTTATTACATAAAAAACAGGCCCGATTGACCGAGCCTGAATTAATACTTATGGTTTTTAGCGAATGCATGAAAAGCAATTATCACTGATTTGTCAGCTGATTTCTTGAGCTTTCCTCGTCGTTATCATTATCGTTGTCGTTATCAGTGTCGCCGTCGTTGTCAGTATCGTTATCATTGTCATTATCATTGTCGTCATCATCATCTGAAACAAGATCGCTCACACCGTCACGAACATTGTCTGCTGCGTTTTCAACACCGTTTTTAAGATCCTCGCCTGCGCTTTGGAGACCCTCTCCGGCGTTGTCCGCAATGCTCTGTGCACCGCTGACAGCATCATCCATCATATCGGAAACTGCATTGTCCTTATTATCTCCGTCACCGATAATACCGTTTTCATCTGTGACTTTGCCGTCGGTTGCTTCGTCAGTTCTTGTATCGTCTTTGTTCTCAGATACATCTGATACGACTGCTGATGAATTATTCTGTGAGTTTTCTGGCTGTTCGTTTCCGTTTGTTTTGCAGGCTGCAAGACAGATGCAGGTTGTGAGAACAGCTAATAAAGGAATTATAAATTTTTTCATCGGAAATCTCCTTAATGTATTTTTTAGCTGAACACAGAAGAATACAGTGTCCGGCTATGTAGAAGCATTTTTTCGGACAGTAATATTGTTTGTGTGTTTGTAAAAAATATTCGTAATAAATTCTAAATATTGAAAGTTAATGATATGGATAGTTGTTTTAGATAAAAATATCATCATAATAATAAAAATTCTGTAATAATTATTGACTAATTCTGGAAATGAATGTAAAATAGGATAAAATAAATCCTCGGAGGGATCATGTATGCCAAATACTGTAATAACAATCGCACGAAGCTATGGAAGCGGCGGCCGTGTTATCGGACAAAAGCTTGCCAAGGAAATGGATATTGCTTATTATGACAGGAATCTTATCTATCTTACATCTGACAAAAGCGGCCTTGACCCTCAGTTTTTTTCAATGCATGATGAAAATGTCAAGCCCGGTTTTTTTGAAAGGCTGACATATTTTTCAACAAAGGATATCCCGCCCGAGAGCCGCAGATTCAGCTCAAGAGAAAATGTCTTCCGCTATCAGCAGAAGATGATAAGGGAGATCGCAGAGAAAAGCGACTGTGTTATTATCGGACGCTGTGCGAATCATACGCTCAAGGAATGCGGACATAATCTGCTCAGAGTTTTTATCTGGGCTCCTCAGGAGGTATGTGTTACCAATATAATGAAAAAGCTCGCAATCTCCAGAAATGATGCGGAAAAGATGATACATGATATTGACAAGCATCGCCGTGAGTATTTCAAGTACTATACCGGGAATGACTGGGAATCAGCAAAAAATTATGACCTATGCATAGACAGCTCAGAATATACAATGGAGCAGGCGATAGATATAATCAGAAAAAGCGCAAAAATAATGTGTGAGCTATAATATATACAGAAGCGGCAGCCGGAAAGCTGCCGCTTTATTAATACACAAAAATAATTTATCGTATTACGATAAAAAGTTATTGACATTCATTGAAGCTGGTGCTATAATATCACCATAGAACATATATATTGAATCAGCCAAACCCATAGAAACTTTGAAAAAGCGGAGAAAAATGTAAAACTGCAAATACAAAAATCCGTATAAATAAAAGCTTTTTGTGATTTTACAATCAGCTGAATATATTAAATGACAAGGAGAATAAGAAATGGAACAAAAGAGTTTATCAAAATGGCTGAAATTCATAATAGCAGGTATCGGGCTGTGCGGTCTTGTGATATATCTGCTTGTAGTACCCGTTTTTGGCAGTGAGCTTGCAGAACAAAACCCGGAATATGCCTTTGCATATTATCCATGGGCTGTTTTTTTGTGGATCACAGCAATACCGTGCTATGCTGTTTTATTTTTCGGATGGAGAATATCCGATAAGATAGGCAGGGACCAATCCTTCTGTATAGAAAATGCGGTCGATCTGAAAAGGATATCGGTACTTGCAGCCGGTGACAGTATTTTCTTTTTTGCAATGAATATAATATATCTGTTTCTCGGAATGAATCATCCGGGGATCGTACTTGCTTCTTTGATAGTAACCTTTATAGGTGTTTCGATAACTGTAGCTGCCGCAGCGCTTTCACATCTTGTGATGAAGGCAGCAAAGCTTCAGGAGGATAGTGACCTGACGATATGAAAGAGCTTAACAGCAGAAGAAAATACGAGGTGTAACAATGGACGGAGAAATAATAATAAATATAGATGTAATGCTAGCAAAAAGAAAAATGAGTGTTACAGAGCTTTCGGAGAGAGTGGGGATAACCTTGCCGAATATTTCAGTTCTGAAAAACGGCAAGGCAAAGGCAATAAAGATATCGACACTTGCAAAGCTGTGCAAGGCGCTTGACTGTCAGCCGGGAGATATACTTGAGTACCGCCCTGCCGATGAGAGCAAGGTGACTGAATAGTAAATATGCGGAAGAAGGAATTTATATGGAAGCGATAAATGAAATATCAGAATTGATTTATGCATTATTTCTTGTAGGAATAGTCGTTATTATGATCTATCTGTTGTTTGCAGCCTTACCGCTTGCAGTGGTAAATATAATATCTGTATTCCGTACTCCAAAGACAGAAAAAGAAAACAAGCTGTATTCTGTTGTAGGAATGATTTCCTTCCTTTCGTCGATATTTTTTACATATGTTTTTATGTTGTACTTTGTAACAAATACAGATTCATTTGAGATGTGGTACAATGATCTGTCGAACGGCATACACAGTCCGGTCTCTCTGCCTTATTACGACACATTTGTTACAATGCTTCTGATTGGAATAGGCGGTTATCTTCTGCTTTCAGTATCTGATATGGAAAAAATCCCGCCGCTGTTGTTTGCACTTTCCATAGCAATGATATATGCAGGGGCAGGATTATCTGTAATGTGGATCATACAGACCGCAGATAATAATATTCTTCAGTCTGTATTAGTATCTGTTTTTCCGATCAATTTTATATCAGCGTCAACAGGACTGATACGCCGTAAGCTTGAGGAATACAGCAGGTCTGAAAGAATAAGACATCTGAAGGAAAAACACCGCAGCCGTCTGTCTGAGAGTTTAAAATTACCGTTGTATGGGCTGCTTCTTTTGCTGCCGCTGCTGGGTGTGACAGTTAGTGTGCTGATGCTGTTTGGTCAGGATTATGATTCTCTGGTCAGAATGTGGACGCAGACGAGTGACTGGAATCTTTCGCAGATGGGTGAGCCGACAAAGCATATTGTAAATATAATAGAAGACAGAATACCAAGTGACGGACATTACCTTTGTACTGTTGCCGCCGGGGGACATAAAAAGCTTGTGCGTCCTCAGCGCAGAGGAAAGCGCCGAGGTCATAGTATTATTGTGAACCGTCAGCTTTGTATAGCAAATGCATTTGAACAGCTGCTTGAGGAAAGAACACCGGGTCTGCACAAGGCGGTACGAGGCTTTTATGACAAGTACGGCTTCCCGGTTGCAAAGCTTATCAGACGGCCTGTCACAGCAGATATTGTTTATATAATAATGAAGCCGCTTGAATGGATTTTTCTCTTTGCGCTCTACATTTCTGATTCAGAGCCGGAAAAACGGATAGCGCTTCAGTATCTTCCGGAAAAGGACAAGGAAAGCCTGTCAGAGTTTTTAGCATATGGAAAGGGGAGAACATTCGATGAGTAATAAGGCTTTTATAATAGCTATGCTTGTGATCTTCGGTGTAATTGTTGTTATGGTAGTTACAGATCATTTTGCATTAAATACATTTATTACCGAGATATATGATTCACCTGAGGGCAGCTTTGAATACAAAGGGATACATTATTACCGTTGTGAGGGATATCTGAAAGGCTTTGATACAGCTGATGATAAAATGTGGAAGAAAATCGGAAAAACTGATAAATGGGAAAATATCTATATACCTTTTAATGAAAGCAGCAGAGAGCGTCCGTCAGATCTGATATATATCGACGGCGAAAAGCCGGCATTATTTATCTCGGAATCAAGCGAAATACCTGTTTCCGGAGAAAAGACCTGTATTTTTGTTTATAATGATCCTGAGGATCACGCTCATTACAGCTGCAGCAACTCAGAAATAACGATCAGTCTCATGGAAAAGCTCATTGCATCAAAAGGGGTGTTGAATGAATATCAGACAGAGGACATCAGAAAAAGCTGTGAGTATTTTTCATTTGCATATAATAACTGCATGGCAGGAGCGGATGAATCTGAAAAATACCTTGTCTGCCGTATTGATAAAGGAAGATATGTATTCGTTCCGGAATATAAAAAGAATGTTGTCGTGAATGATGATGACAGTGCAGAGCTTTACGGTATTGAGATCAACGATGAGGAGATAATCCAGTATCTTGATTATTCTCATTTGTTTTTTAATGAACCGCTGAAATAACGCTTAATTACGTATATTTGAAAGCAGTTATAGTTGAGTGTTACTGATTCAGGTTTTTACTAAAGAAGAGAATAGAAAAACACAGCGGCAGATCCATAAAAACAGGATCTGCCGCTGCCTTGTATTTTAATTGTGTTAGTGATGACTATGAGTATTGTGTATCATTCCGGTCATACCTTCTGATTCATTACAAGCATCTGGAGACGGTTTTCGATATTTGCAAAGCTTACATCCGGGTCATAATCAAGCGGAAGAAGCTCGATATCCGGGAATATTTCCTTCAGACGCTTGCTGACGCCTCTGCCGATAACATGATTCGGCAGACAGCCGAAGGGCTGCAGAAT
The DNA here is from genome assembly GCA_902764235.1 of uncultured Ruminococcus sp. Classification (GTDB taxonomy): domain Bacteria; phylum Bacillota; class Clostridia; order Oscillospirales; family Acutalibacteraceae; genus UBA1213. The sequence continues at coordinate 17,044 of CACWVH010000021.1, read as the reverse complement.
AACAAAGTTTTTGCAGCCATGCTTTGCATGGTGTATGATCTCTGCCGGGATAAGTATACCTTCGCCTGTGTCAAAGGTATGATGTATGATTGGATCGCTGTCAACGGACAGATCATCCATCAGAATGCTCTTGTCATGGAGCGGCTCCTTTCTTGCAAGAAAATCAATATATTTGTGGGTGAAATTAAAGAATATATTGGCAACTCTTGACCATAATATGGTATTCTTATCACGCTTGACCTTGAATTCCTTTATCTGCTTACCCTGACAAAAATATGATTTCTGGATAACATCCGTCATCTTTGCTTCAATTATCTCAAAGTTGTTGTTTTCGAGATAGTTTTCTATATCGCCGTTTGCACCCGGATGGAAGTTAAGCAAATATTCGCCGACTATAAGAACCTTCGGCTTCTGGACTGATCTGTCGTATTTTACACGCCTGAGACATTTCAGAGCTTTTTTAAAGCCCTTTACAGCTCCCACAGCACCGTGCTTTTCTATTCCTTCCGAAAGATATATCATACCTTCCTCAAAGGCGGCATCCGCACTGCCCTTCTCAAGCTCATAGGGGCGGATCTTTCTGAGTATTTCCTCAAGCACATCTATCATAGGAAGTGCAAGAGAAACATTGAGAAGTGTCCACATATTTACTCTGAAGCCGGGATGAAGCTGATGCAGATCCACATCATCATTTGTCATAATGGAAACATTTGCATAGCCTGCATCATCAAGAGCCTTTCTGAGAATAGTCGCATAATGGGGGAGACGGCAGCAGCCAAGGTATTTTGCCATGCCGACAGCAACCTCATTCCTGTTGTATTTTCCGCTCTCAAGCGCACCGAGGATCTCACCTATAACTATCTGAGCAGGGAAGCATATATCATTGTGGGTGTATTTCTTACCAAGTCTGATAGCTTCCTCTCTGCCGACCTCAAGAGGAACAGCCCTTACCTTCTGAGTACGGAAGGCAGCCGTCATTATCTGACAGAATGCGTGCGAGCTGTTGGGAATAAGCACTATTTTTTCCTTTTTCTCTTTTTTGGTGTATTTTACAGGATAGGGATCAGGTAGCTCACGAATTTCAGAAGAAACATTCATTCTGCGTTTTCTTTCGATGGTTTCAATAAATGAACGTACCCTGATCCTGAGCGGACCCTGTGCATCACTTTCGTCAACCTTGAGAATAAGCGGAGCCTTGCCGCTGATCTCCTTCATGATACGAACGACCTCATCGGACAGAACAGCGTCGTGTCCGCAGCCGAAGCTTACGATCTGTATATATTCAAGATTCCTGTTGTTTGCAGCTACAATGCTGCTGCTGAGAACTCTTGCATGGAAATTGTTTACGATATCTATTCTTGATTTTCTCAGCTCGACCTTGCCAAGCTCAGGAATACTGTCAGCTGTAAGAACGGGAACACCCATATTGACAAGCATTTCGGGAAGCTCATGGTTGATAAGCGGATCATTATGATACGGTCTGCCGGCCATAACAACAGCAAATTTATTTTCTCTTGTAACATCGTCAATAAGCTTTCTGCCGCGTTCTTTTAGCTCTCTGTCAAATTGCTTCTGAGCATCTTCTGCAAAGCCGACAGCCTTTTTGCATATCTCACGGTCAATGCCAAATTCCTTTTCCATATAATCGCAGATCTGCTTTTCTCTGTCCTCGTTTGAATACCAGTAGAAATAAGGATTATCAAACCTGACATTGAATTCCCTGTAAGGATTATCAGAATTCTGTATAACGATCGGATATCCCTTGACAAGTGCGCATCTTGAGAAGCTTGTTTCCTCGGGATTTTCAGAGGGCATAACAACAATTATAGGCATGAATACCCTGTCTACGCCCAGCTTAACAAGCTCACGTATATGTCCGTGAGTAAGCTTTGCAGGGAAACATTCGGTATCTGACGGAACAGCATGAATACCGTTTTCATAGATTTTTCTTGTGCTGACAGGAGAGACCCTTATGTCAAAGCCAAGGGACTTCCACAGCGTACTCCAGAAGGGCATACCCTCCCAGAAATACAGAACTCTCGGCATACCGATAACGACATTCTGTTTTTCAAGAAGCTGCTCATAGGGATATTCCTTGAACATGAGCTTTTTGCGTACCTCGAACATATTGACAGGCTTATCCTTTTTGTCATTAATAGCCTTTATTTTGTCCCTTGTCTTGTTGTCCTTCGGATCACCGAGGACCTCACCTTTTTCGCAGCGGTTGTTTGTAACCCAGCTTTCTCCTGTGGAGAAGGTAAGTATCGTTCTGTTGCAGTGATTTGTGCAATAGGGGCAGGGGGAATTGGCCTCCTGCTTGTATGTGAATGCTCTGAGCTGCTCATATGAGATGAAGGATCTTTTGAAATCAGGCTTCTGAGCTTCCTCCATTGCAGTAAGAGCAGAGCCGATAGCACCCATAAGTCCCGGATAGGGGGCACGGGTAACCTCTCTGCCGGCATACTGCTCCATAGCACGCAGAACAGCGTCATTGCGGAATGTACCTCCCTGAACAACGATCCTGCTGCCGAGAGAGTCGATATTGGGAACACGGATTACTTTTGTAAATACATTTTCTATGATAGAGCGGCAAAGACCTGCCATGATGTCATCGGGCTGTTTGCCGTTTCTCTGCTCGGTGATGATTGAGCTGTTCATAAAAACGGTACAGCGGCTGCCGAGCTTTGCAGGTGTCTTTGACTGAAAAGCTCTTTTTGCGATATCGTTTGTTTCAATATTAAGAGTCTGTGCAAAATTTTCGAGAAAGGAGCCGCAGCCTGAGGAACAGGCTTCATTGACAACGATATTGGTAATGATACCGTTTTCAAGCCAGATAGCCTTCATATCCTGACCTCCGATATCGAGTATAAAGGTCGGGTTATCGCAGAATTTTGAAGCAGCCATTGAATGAGCCACCGTTTCTACAATATGCGCCTCTGTGCGGAAAGCCTTGGAAAACAGGAATTCTCCGTAGCCCGTTGAAGCCGCAGCAACAATATTGAGCTTTGCCCCTGCCTTTTTGTATTTGTCATACATTGCAAGCAGTGCAGCCTTGGCAACATTAAGGGGATTTCCCTCGTTTGAGGAATAGAAGGAATCAATTATTTCCTGCTTTTCATTCAAAAGAACAAGCTTCGTCGTTGTACTTCCGGAATCAATGCCCAGAAAAGCATTGACAGTCTCACCGGCTATGGGCTTGTAAACCGGAGCTTCTCTGTGTGAATTTCTTTTAAGGAACTCCTTATATTCATCGTCATTTTCAAAATAAAGCATACCGGATTCGTGAGAGCTGCTGTCCTCATCCGCAGCTGATTTCATCATATCGATAAGCTGATGTATATCGTATTGCCCGGACTGATCGTGTATTTCAGAGATACTGAGCGCAGCGCCATAGGCAACCATTATTTCAGGATTCTCAGGAATGAGTATATCCTCTTTTTTCAGAGCAAGGCGCTGTGCAAAAACCTCTCCGAGTCTCGGATGGAAGGTGAGCGGACCTCCTTCAAACGCAACAGGAGCTTTTATTTCAAGTCCCTGGGAAAGACCGCCTATTGTCTGCTTGGCGATTGCATGATAGCTTGACAGTGCGATATCAGATTTTTTTACGCCCTGATTAAGAAGTGCCTGAATATCGGTTTTTGCAAAAACACCGCAGCGTCCGGAAATATCATAAACGCTCGTACCTTTTTCTGCAAGCTCATTCATATTGCAGTCCTCAACGCCTAAAACCGCAGCGACCTCATCAATAAATGCGCCTGTACCTCCTGCACAGCTCCCGTTCATTCTCATATCATAGACAACAGGCTCTCCGTTGTCATCGTCACGGAAGAAAATGATCTTTGCGTCCTGACCGCCAAGCTCAATAGCAGTTCCGATCCTGTCATAACGCTTCTTGAGTGCAAGAGAATTTGCAACTACCTCCTGAGTAAACGGAACAGAAAGCTTTTCAGCCAGTATCCTTGAGCCTGAGCCTGTCATACAGACTCTGAACTTTTTTCCCTCGATTATCGGAATGATCTCTTCAAGCAGACTGATAATGCTTTTTCTTTGCTTTGCGAAATGCCTTATGTATTTGTGGAACAGTATTTTATCATTATCGGTAAGAACAAGCTTTACAGTAGTAGAGCCGACATCTATACCGATTTTATAATCCTTGCTGTTATTCATTTTCTGAACTCCTTTTCCCACCAGATATGCAGCTGACTGAACAAGCAGAAACAAAACCGGAAACGCTGAACGCTTTGTTTCAAGGGTTTCGGCTGGACAATGAAATTTGTCAGATCGTGTCAGACCGACAAAATACACGTTTTCGGTCAACCCGGAATAATTTATGATGTACAGACAGAGTATATGCCGGGGGAACAATCAATATTTCCGGAGTAACATATAATTATTGCCATAATACACCAATTTTTAAAGAAAATCGCTTGACTTTTACTAATAAACACACTACAATAATAATCAACATCAAGAAAATAATCAATAGTCGATAATAATATAAAGTCGTTTAATCAACTAATTACAATATCAGTTGATTATTTCAGAGGTGCAAATGGAAAAGAAAACAGATCTCAGGATAGTCAAAACAAAAAAACGTATAAAGCAGGTTTTTCTTGAGCTGATCGAAAAGAAAGAGCTGAAAAAGATTACCGTAACGGAAATTGCCAGAACAGCAGAAATAAATAAGGGTACCTTTTATCTTCATTATAAGGATATTTATGAGCTGTATGCAGAGGTGCTTATGGAGGAGATAAATAACTGTGTTGATAATATCAGTTATTTTGATGAATTTTTCAGCGATCCTGAGGCTTTTCTCTTTCATTTTTATTATGAATTCAATGACAGAAAAGGTGCGAAAGCAGATGCTCTGATCTACGGATATGAAAACAGTGACGGGTCAATGTTTGCAGAATTATTCTGTGATGCCCTTATGAGAAAAATATATGAACAGAAGCTGATCGAAAGAAATGAAGAAAATGATATCAAGCTCGAATATATATTTACAAATATTTTCTGTTTTATAAGAGCGAAAAGCTCGGAGCTAAAATACCCGATACTTTCAAAGCTTATAGTAAGTGATATCCGCACTGCTTTTCCTGAAGCGTTTGAATAAAAAACAGACATCCCGTATTGCAGTTTAAAATAATGCAATACGGGAATTTTTAGTAAAGAACCCCTGTGAAACTGACACAGAAGGCACTCCGGCAATGGTGGGGTTAGTGTAAAATAATTCTGGGACTTTTAAAGCAGAAATGATGTCAGCAGTTCAGGCTGAAAAAGTCTGGCTGTGCCCGGGAAAAACTTTATCAGGCTGACTAAGCCGTGAATCAAGGGTCCAGCGTCACGCTGGCGCCGGCGCAGTATCGGGTAAAAATGTTGACATATTTTTATTCATATTGTATTATAATAACGGATTGTACAACTTTTATTGCTACTATTTACTATTACTGGTTATTAATGCTAATTTATTTCAAAATTCAGCACATTATTCAGGCGAATTTGGTATAATTAATAATAGAACTGTTATAATTCTTGAATAATATAAAAATATGTGATAATTTTTTCTATCAGCTGAAATTCTTATGGAAAGGAGGCAGGAAGAAGGATGAAAGCATTGGAGAAAAATGAAATTTTATGGCGCAGTTTTACTGTCAAGGAAAGACTGCTTCTTTCAAGAGGGATAAGACATAATAATCTGAAATGCACAATTAAATATATCAAGTACTCTGTTTTGCCTTTCGTGATACTTGCTTTCATTTTTTTCTTTGTCGGCTTTTCCGCACTTGAGATATTTTCAGTGCTATACGCTGCTTCAATACCTGTGTTTTTTTCAGCACTTGAAAAGAAAAACCTCCAGGTTCTCTTCGGCAATATCAAATGCGCTGATGCAGCTTGTTTTTCAAGAGATGAACAGTATCAGTATACTGTCAACGGATTTTCATATTATGTCAATGTTTTCAGACTTTCAGGCGGAACAGACAAAAGAGTATTCAAGCTGCCTGCATATAAGAATACTCTCCTGTATTCCAATATCGGAGATAATATGCTTGCGGTCAGATTTTCAAAAAATAATATCCGATGCTTTTCAAAAAAAGAACTGGGGCTTACTACTCATAGTCCGAAATCAGGAAGCTGGAGTAAGCTCAGCAAGAAGGAAATAATGTATGTGCTGAAATCGGAAAAGCAAAGACTGAAGGAAGCCAGAATAATTTTCGGTATAGATTTTATTGTATCTGCCATAGCGTCCATAATAATACTTATTAATTTCATTTCAGTTTTTGCATATGCAGTGATTGTTATTGTGTTTCTTGTGATAATTGATTCTGTCAGGATAAGAAAGTATAATAACCGCATTAAAAAGATACGCAGGGCAGATATCAATGCACTCAAAAATGCTGTTGTATCCTGTTTCCTTATAAAAAAGCCGAAGCTTACAGGCGGCTTCAGATTCATCTATTATCTGAAGATCATGCATCCCGAAACCGGAAGATTCCGCATAGAAAAGCTCAGGGAATTTTCATGGGCAAGTGTATTTGATAACGAAATATCTGATAATATTATTGTTGTAGATTTCGGGAAAAAACACAGGGGCAGGGAAATGCAGCATTACATAATAGAGGAGTACTGATATGACAGACATAAAAGCAGCGATATTTGATTTTGACGGAACGCTTGTTGATTCTATGTATGTCTGGTCAAAGGTCGATGAAGAATTTCTTGCAAGAAGAGGTATCCGGGTAACAGATGAATATACGGATAAAATGCGCAGTATGTTTTTTGAAACAGCGGCGTCTTATACCAGGGAGACCTATCATCTTCAGGAAAGCGTTGAAGAGATAATGAATATCTGGCTTGAAATGGCACATAGTGAATATTCTCTGAATGTAAAAGCAAAAAGCTTCGCAAGGGAATATATACTGAGCCTCAGAGAAAATGGCGTCAGGATCGGCATGGCAACATCAAATAATCCTTATCTTCTGATGCCTTGTCTTGAGCTTAACGGAATGAACGGATTGTTTGATGCAATATGCTACACCTCTGAGGTAGGTGTAAATAAAAGCAACCCTGATATTTATTTATATACAGCAGGAAAGCTTGGTGTACGTGCAGAGCAGTGTGTTGTCTTTGAGGATATAATAGAGGGGCTGAGAAGTGCTTCATCAGCCGGTATGAAAACCGTTGCAGTATATGATCCGTCCAATGAAGCTTATAAGGAAGAAATAATCAAAGCGGCGGATAAATTCATACTAAGCTACTCAGAAATGCTTGACGAATCAGGTAAGTAATATTATAATAATATTGTATTAAAATATGGTCATGGAATAGCCTGTTTATGAATGTAACAGGAATTCTTTGACAGGAGACAGATTATTCAGATGAGACTGTCAGAAAAGAAAAAAGGAGCTGTAAAAATGAAAACAAGAATTGGTATATTGGGCTATGGAAACCTCGGCAGAGGAACAGAGATCGCAGTTGCAGCTGCAAATGATATGGAGCTTGCAGCAGTATTTACCAGAAGAGATCCTTCGACTGTAAAGATCCTGACCGAGAATGTCCCGGTAGTAAACGTAAAGGAAATTGAACAGTGGGCAGATAAGATCGACGTGCTGGTTCTCTGCGGCGGCAGTGCAACAGATCTTCCGGTTCAGACACCTGAGTATGCAAAGCTTTTCAATGTTATTGACAGCTTTGATACACATGCCCGTATTCCTGAGCATTTTGCAAATGTTGACGCAGCTGCAAAGGAGGGCGGAAAGATCGGCATGATCTCAGTAGGCTGGGATCCGGGTCTGTTCTCGCTCAACAGGGTATATGCAAACGCTATTCTTCCCGACGGTAAGGATTATACCTTCTGGGGTAAGGGCGTAAGTCAGGGTCATTCAGACGCTGTAAGAAGAATTGAAGGTGTAAAGAACGCAAAGCAGTATACTATTCCGATAGAAAAAGCACTCGACGCTGTAAGGAGCGGAGAAAATCCGGAGCTTTCAACAAGAGATAAGCACCTCAGAGAATGCTTTGTGGTTCTTGAGGAAGGCGCAGATGCTGCAAGGGTTGAAAAAGAGATCAAGGAGATGCCTAACTACTTTGCTGATTACGATACAGTTGTACATTTCATCAGTGAGGAAGAGCTTCTCCGAGATCACGCAGGTATGGCGCACGGCGGCTTTGTATTCAGGACAGGCAAAACAGGTGTGAATAAAGAGAATAATCATATTATCGAATACAGCCTCAAGCTTGATTCAAATCCGGAATTTACCACAAGTGTGATTATTGCATATGCAAGAGCAGTAAAGCGCATGGCTGACGAGGGTCAGACCGGTGCAAGGACCGTATTTGATGTTCCGCCGGCATATCTTTGTGAGCAGAGCGGAGAAGAGCTCAGAGCGCATTTCCTTTAATTACCACAATATAGCCCTTTCTGCATGAGCGGAAAGGGCTTATGTTAGTTCAGAAAAGAAAGGGCAGATAATATGAAATATGCAGTAATATCCTGTGATGGTATGTCGGAAAGAATAATACACGAAGAAAAGACAGAAACTCCGCTTTCATCAGCCTGCATCCCGGCATCAGACAGGCTTTCATGCTTAGGTGAATATGGTATTGCAAAAACGACAGATTCTGTCAATCTGCCCGATACACTGAGAACAAACATGTATCTTATGGGATATGATCCGAGATGCTTAGCTTTCGGAGAAAGCGCACTTCGTGCGGTTGCCGGAGGCATAAGTATCTCACCGGGAGATGTGGTGTTCAGCTGCAAACCGGTGAGCTTGTCAGACGAAGAAAAATACGCGGATAAAACCATTCTGTCATGTATATCAGATGTGAATGAAGAAGAGAACAGAGCAATGTGCAAATTATTGTCGGATAAGCTTGGCAGCGATACTTTCAGTTTCAGAGTAAGCAGCTGCGGCGAATTATTTCTCATCTGGCATAAGGGGGAACCAGATCCGGGAATATTCTATTCGCCTGACGCAGGAAAAAAGATGACGGAGGCTTTGCCTAAGGGAGACTTTGTAGAACCACTGTGTATCCTGATGAAGAAAAGCTATGATGTTTGCTTTAATGCAGCTGTGAATGAAAAACGCAAAGAAACAGGGAAGCAGGAGATAAGCGGTATATTTATCTCTGAAGCAGGAATTGTTCCTGAAGCTGTAAGCTTTATAGAAAAATATGGTATCAGAGGTACAGTAATAAGCAATGATACCGGTCTTTCAGGCTTTGCTGAGCTGATCGGAATGGAATCAGTTTTCTATAAAGATATTGAAAGCAGCAGAATTGCGGAAGAAGCGGTTGATCGTCTGAGAGGAGGTACGGATTATGTATATATCCATATTTCCTCGCCCTTAGAATACAGCTTGAAAACAGATGCGGCAGGAAAGCTGAGAAGCATCGGAATAATAGATAAATATGTTGTATCAAAGGTAATTGAGGGTCTTTCGGGTCTGGGCGAAGAATACAGGATAATGCTTATTTCTTCTTTTTCGTGCTCAGGAACTGAGGGTTATCCGACCTCTGAGCCTGTGCCGTATGTAATATATGACAGTCAAAGCACAGAAGGTGTTTCTGACACTTCTTTCAGCGAACATAAAGCTTTTGAAGCTGGAAATTACCTGAAATACGGAACAGACATAACAAAATATCTGATATCAGCTGATTAAAAAAACTCTCCTGTGTACGGCAGGAGAGTTTTTGTGTATAAATATCTGTTATTCAATTGATTTGAGGGATTCTACCATGCTTATCTTTCTGAGCTTGAAATACATTGCAAAATTGACGAACATGGCAAAAACAATCGTCAGAAGGAACCCGATAATATAGCTTACAGGCTCGACATTCTGAGGGAACATAACCATGTCCATCTGTATCTCAAGAACGACAAAGGATGCGAAAACCTTTCCCAGAGGCAATCCTGCAAGAGCACCTACAAGAGCAAGTATAATATTTTCACGATAAATATAATTTGCCGTTTCAAGATTGTAAAAACCCAGCACCTTTATGGTTGCGATCTCACGGACACGCTCGGCAATGTTGATATTAGTCAGATTATAAAGCACAACAACCGCCAGAAGCCCGGCGCAGAATACAAGCACAAGCACAATGACATTAAGTGAATCAAGCGTACTTGTAATTGCGTCAAGCTGATCCTTGAGCAGTGATACAGTAATGATCTCGTCCATTTTCATATATTCATTGGATATCTCATGTTCATCAGCGAGTGCCTCCTCAGTGAGCTGAGTATAGATAACATTGTATCTGACTTCATTTCCTGTGAGCTTTTTATAAAACTGTGGAGTAAGATAAATGTAATTGCCTGCATAATTCTCCGTCAGATCAGTTATGACGGAGGTGTACTTTTTATCGTTAAGAGTAAATTCCACCTTATCACCGACATTTTTGCCGATTACCTGTGACAGACGTTCATTTATTACGATACCATTGTTATCAAGCTCTACCGGATCATGGGAGAGTCTGTCACGAAGAATAAACATCTTTTTGAAAACCTGAGGGTCTTCACCGACAACTATACGCAGGTCGATCTGTTTTCCATTTCCGTATTTTATATTTACCCATTCCTGATCTACGAGTATAGCTTCCTTGAATCGCTTGTCAGAATGGAACTTCGACATTATATATGAATTATCATCCTTTGTCCCGGGTTCTGAAAGAGCAAAGATCTCATCGTAGATCGTTATCTGTCTGAATTGTCTGTCAGCGATCACTCCGATAGAATCCTTGAGTCCGAGTCCGCCGATTATCAGTGCCGTACATCCGGCAACGCCTATAACTGTCATAAGAAAGCGGGCTTTATAGCGGAAAAGATTTCTTGCTGTTACCTTAGAGGTAAAGTTCATTCTTTTCCACAGCGGGGTGATATATTCCAGAAGAATACGTTTTCCGGGTTTAGGAGCTTTGGGTCGCATGAGCGTTGCAGGCTTTATCTTCAGTTCTCCCAGACAGGTAATAACAGCTACCATACAGGTGCATAGAATACCGGTCCCTGCGGAAAACGCCAGGGCATCCCAGGGAATTACAAGAATGGTAGGAGGCAGCGTATACATGATCGAATATGTATCAAGAATAATAAACGGCATTGTTGCGATTCCTGCCACAGCTCCGATAATACTTCCGAGCAGGGAAGCAGAAAACGCATAAATGAAGTATTTAGAAGCAATTGCAGTATCAGAATATCCGAGTGCTTTAAGTGTACCGATCTCAGTTCGTCTTTCCTCGACCATACGTGACATTGTTGTCAGACTTACAAGTGCTGCAACCAACAGAAAGAATACCGGGAAAACGGCAGCGATATTATCAACTCTCAGGGCATCCTCTTCAAGTCCTGAATAACCCGGATTGTCGTCTCTGTCATAGATCAGCCAGCTGGCATTTTTCATCTGATCTATTGAATTCCTTGCATCCTTCAGTTTTTTTTCAGCATCCCTGAGCTGTATCCTTGCATCGTTTTTGCCGGTGATAAGCTTTTCTCTTGAGCCCTTGAGCAGGTTCAGTCCTGAGGCTTTCTGAGTTTCAAGCTCCTGACGTCCGCTGAGCAGCTCCTGTTCACTCTGACTGACCTTCGACTGAGCAGCCTGGAGCTCAAATGCACCGGTCGTCATGGCAGTATTATATTCAAGCTTTCCGATCTCAAGCTGAGACTGAGCATTGTCAAGCTTGATCTGGGCGTCATTGAGCTTGTCAGATGCTTCTGTTTTCTTTTGCTGAAATTCAAGCTTTGCACTGCTGAGTTTTTCCTTTGCTTCAGTCAGCTGTTTTTCACCATCAGAAAGCTGGCTCATTCCATCGTCATACTGTTTCTGATAATCTGCAAGCTTGGATTTGTATTCGCTCAGCTTATTCTTGAATTCATCCAGGCTTTTTTTCGCTTCACCCTCGAGTGTAACGTTTTTTCCAAGCTCGGATACACTGTTTTCAGTTTTTTCTATTGCCTCATTGCAGGAATCGATTGCAGCTTTCAGAAGAGTCAGCTTTGTTTCAGCCTGCGGCTTGATAGTACCGTAGAAAAGACTATATTGTGTGTCATATTCACTCTGAGCAGTATCAAGCTGACCCTGAGCCTTTTCCATTTCTGAATCATAGGTATGTTTAGCGTTTGTATATTCCTCTTTTCCGCTGGAATATTGTTTTTCAGCGTCAGTCAGCTTTTGTTTTGCACTTTGGATACCGTCAGTATATTCCTTTTGGGCAGATTCAAGCTCCTTTTTCCCATTTTCAAGCTCCTTCTGACCATCTGAAAGCTTGTTTTCACCATCTGTGAGCTTAGATTGAAGCTCGCTTTCTCCGTCATGCAGCTTCTTTTCATTTTCGGTGATCTGATCCTCGGCTTCTTCCTTTTTATCATTATATTCTTTCTCAGCATCGCTGAGCTTATTCTTTGCATCCTTATATGTAGTATTATTGAAGATCTTTATTCTTTCCTCCGACAGCTTACTGTAATCCTCCTTCTGATCTGCGATCATATCCTTATATTCATCCGTAAGGGGAGACAAGCCGTCTTTTCCGGCAGTAGTTGTTACATATACATTAGTATACCGTTCGCTTTTGAATTCTGAAGGTTCTATCATTACGAAAAAGGCAATGCTTCCTGAGCCGATATTTGTATTGCCTCGCTGATAAGTAATATAAAGCGGAGTCGAAACTGACCCGACTATCTTGTATTCAGTGTGTCTGAGAACATCTTTTGTTTTGCTGTTTCCGTTGCTTTCGTTGAAAATAACAGAATCACCGATTTTATAGCCGCCAACATTGTAGTAATAGCTTTCAAGAACACATTCATCCTCTGCCATGGGCAATCTGCCCTCATTGACAATTGTTTCATTGATGAGCTTGCTGTTTGTAGCTGTTTTTTCAGGCAGGGAATAGACTCTTACGACCTGATCTGCATCATTGATGTTAACGATCTGGTCAGAAAAATAGCCGGGCATTACATCAACAGTATCCTTATGGTTCTTTATAGCCCGGATATCGTCATCATCAAAGCCAACGGTAGAAACCAATCTGATATCCATAAGATTCTTTGATTCAAAGTAATTCTCACCTGTACGGAGCATACTGGGGCTTGAAGCCTTTACACCTGAAAAAAAGCCGGTGCTTATGGCAATGATCGCAAGTATAGAAATAAATCTTGATTTTGTTTTGGTGATTTCCTTGATAATATTTTTCTGTAACGCTTTCATAAGTCACCTGATTTCGCGGAATTTATTAGATTACCATTCGATCTCCTCAATGGGAACAGGGGAGGGGTTAACAGCATTGCTGATAACCTTTCCGCTTCTCATATTTATGACCCTGTTCGCCATGGGAGTGATGGCGGAATTATGTGTGATAAGAACGACTGTCATTCCGTCATCACGGCATTTATTCTGAAGAAGCTTGAGTATGGTTTTGCCTGTATTGTAATCAAGTGCACCTGTCGGTTCATCACAAAGAAGAAGCTTAGGCTTTTTAGCAAGAGCCCGGGCAATAGACACTCTCTGCTGTTCACCGCCGGAAAGCTGAGAGGGGAAATTGTTCATTCGCTCTGAAAGCCCCACGCTTTCAAGAGCAGTTTCCGCGTCAATGCTGTCACGGCATATCTGTGTTGCAAGCTCGACATTTTCCTTTGCAGTCAGATTCGGGATAAGATTGTAAAACTGAAAAACAAAGCCGATATCATATCTGCGGTAAGAAGCAAGCTCCTTACCTGTCAGACGGCTGATATCCTTACCTCCGACGACTATCCTGCCCTCATCACAGTTATCAATACCGCCGAGAATATTCAGAACAGTAGTTTTTCCGGCACCGCTGAGACCTACAACAACGGCAAATTCTCCTTCGTCAATGGAAAAGCTTACACCGTCTGCTGCGGTAATAGTAACTTCTCCCATCTTGTAGCGTTTATATACATTTTCAAATTGAACAAAGTTCTTTTGCATATTACATTCTTCTTTCATGTGAAAATACTTATGGAAACGCTGATTAAATCATTAATCGGGCGTTTGGGGTGGGGGTAATGCCACACACAGAATCACTTCTGAATTGGTTCAAACTACAAAATGTCATTTATTCAGTGTTTCCTGAGTAAAGAATTTGCCGGATTATATTGAGCAGTGTATAAATAAGAATACCTGTAGCTATTAATCAGAGACTGTTTTCACTGAGCCATTTTTCGGCAGCGGAGGCAACCTCTTTCAGTGCCTCCTCCTCAAAAGGAGATTTAAGACCAGCTGTTTCAAGAAGCTCATTAAATGTCTGCGTACCGGCTTTTCTGACGAGCTTCATATAACGCTCCCAGGCTTCCTCATGGCTTTCCTGCATAATGACCCAGAATTCGAGTGCAGCAGTCTGTGCAAGGCAATAGTCAATATAATAGAATGGATTTTCATAGATATGGATCTGTCTTTGCCAGCCCTTGCCTTCGCCGTAGAAGGGAGAGCCGTCAAGACTCAGCCATGGCATATACTGACCAAGAAGCTCTCGCCATACATCATGGCGCTGCTTTGGAGTCAGCTCAGGATTTTCGTAAACGATATGCTGAAAATGGTCAACCATAGTTCCGTAGGGAATAAAAGTAAGAGCGCCGAAAAGATGGCTGTAACGGAATTTTCTGCTGTCATTGCCGAAAAATTCATCGCTCTTTTTCCAGCCGAAGAATTCCATAGTCATGGAATGGATCTCGCAGGATTCCATTGTAGGACTCTTATTAGTAGAAGGAATAATATTTCTTGCTGTATAAAAAGCAAAGGCATGACCTGCCTCATGCGTTATGACCTCAACATCATCAGCAGTGCCATTGAAATTTGAGAAAATAAACGGAAGCTTATAATCAGCAAATTCAGTACAATAGCCGCCGCCTGCCTTGCCCTTTTTGCTGAGGACATCCATAAGCTCATTTTCAAGCATTACATCAATAAATTCAGCGGTCTCAGGTGAAAGCTCGTGATAAAGCTCACGTCCTGTATTGATTATATCCTCAGCGCTGCCCTGAGGCAGGGGATTGCCGTCACGGAATCTCAGCGCCGCATCCGCAAAGGTCAGCGGGTAACTCATTCCTGTTCTTTCAGCCTGTTCACGGTAAAGCTTGTCTGCTATCGGAACGATATATTTCAGAACACTGCTGCGGAATTTATCTATATCCTCAGGAGTATAGCAGTTTCTTGTCATCTGGAGGTATCCGAGCTTAACAAAATTATCATAACCGAGCTTTTTAGCCATCTTGTCCCGTAGACTGACCATTTTATCGTAGATGTCGTTCAATTCATCTTCATGTTCACTGTAAAACCTGCCTTCTTCGATCCATGCACGGCGGCGAATATCATCATCAGCAGACTCCTTGAACGGATGCATCTGAGAAATAGTGCGTTTTTCTCCCTCAAAATCTATCTGTGCAGAGGCGAGCAGCTTCTGATAAGCTGTTTCAAGCTTATTGGTTTGCTGTGTTTCGGGAATGATCTCAGGAGAGAAGGATCTGAGAAAGATCTCACCGTTTTTGAACATAAGGCTGCCGTATTTTTCTTCAAGCTCCGGGCGGAAGCGACTGTTAACGAGAAGCTTTGTAAAGCTCTGTTCCATTTCTGCAAGAACGGGTGATATTTCGTCGATATATTCAACTTCTTCATCGTAGAATTTGTCTGTTGTATCGATGCTGTGCCTTGTATATGCAATGCTCATCATAGTATCAGTATGTGACGAAAAGCTATCCCATTCAAGGAAGGCTTTTTCAGCATCATCAAAGCTTCCGGCAGAATCAAAGCTTTTCATAATTCTGTCTGCTTCATCTTTTATCTTATCCATATCAGGTCTTTCATATTTCATTTCTGAAAATTTCATATTAAGCTCCCTTTCTGAGTCAGGAAACATCTGTCTTGTTTATTAAACGTACCACAGTATGACCGCAGCTCCGTACTATTCAGAGTTTCCATATATGATTAAAAATAGTTGTAACACATCAGTATAATATATTTTACCCTATACACTAAAAAAAATCAATAAAAAAAGCCGCCCTCCGGAAGGGAAGGCGGCAAGATAATAATATCAATTTCTGTTTCTTGCGAAAAGTCTTAAAATATAGAGGAAAAGGTTAACAAAATCAAGATAAAGCTGAAGTGCAGCGATTATCGTTGATTTTTTCTGTCTGTCAGGATCTCCGGCAGATGCATTGTAGAATGCCTTGATCTTTTTGGTATCATACATTGTAAAGCCCATAAAAAGAATAATACCGATAATGCAGATGATAAGATCGCTCATTGGTATAGCAAAGAACATGGCGATTATTGAAAAAATGATAAGACCGATAAGACCGAAAAGAAGTATCGGACCAAGCTTTGACAAGTCGATTTTAGTAATGAAGCCGACAAATGACATCAGACCGAAAATACCGGCAGTAACTGCAAGAGTCCAGAAAACAGTGCCCATATCATATAAGACAAGCAGCGGAGCGATTGTTATACCGTTGACAATGGAATAGGTATAGAAAATTGCCGTTGCAGCAGCAGGGCTCATTTTTTGAATAAAAAAGCCGAGTGTAAAAACAAGGATCACTTCAATACCACATATAATAAGGAAAATACCGATATTATCACCGATAAGATTAATTACCATTTCCGGATTGAATACTGCTATAATACCGATTCCGAATGTTATTATCAGACCGATAAACATACGAAGATAGACATTTCGTGTGAAATCAGATAAGGAGATGCCCGATTCATAAGCTCCGTTATATGCCTGAGGATTAAATGGGACAGACTCCTGAGGATAACCATATTGACCATAATTCTGATCGTAGTTCTGATTATAATTCTGATTGTAGTTCTGATCATAGTATTGAGGGGAAGAATAATTCCTGTTATTTCTCATACCGCTGAGATCAGTGTAGCCGTTATTATTTTCGTTTTTGTTAAAGAAACCCATAAAATCATTCCTTTCATTAATACTTACTAATAAGCAATTCAGACCGTGCCAAAACAGCGTTTTAGCAAGTCAAAACAAGTAAGACTAAATGTTCATGGTAAAATTCATCATAAGAATTTACTGCTACAAGAGA